>JBBTPG010000087.1:10979-18632 GCA_038066315.1 Chloroflexota bacterium
CCGGCGGCGCGCGGCGCGGTCCGGCCGCGAACTGATGGCCGCGGCGCCGTTCGTGATGCCGTCGCTCGTGATCTTCGCCGTGTTCGTCTTCTACCCGCTCATCCGATCGCTCTACCTGGGCTTCCACGCGACGGATCCCTTCGGCCGCCGCGAAGTCTGGGTCGGCATCGAGCAGTACCGCGACGTGCTCGCCTCGTCCGACTTCCGGTACAGCCTCTTCGTCACGGGGCAGTTCGCGCTCTACACGGTCGTGCCTGCGACCGCCATCGGCCTCTACCTGGCGCTACTCGCGCACCAGCGCCTGCCCGGCATCCTGTTCTTCCGCACCGTGTTCTCGTCGACCGTCGCATCGTCCGTTGCCGTGGCGTCGGTGATGTGGCTGCTGCTGCTCAACCCCGGCGTCGGCGTCCTGAACTACCTGCTCGATCAAGGCGGCGTGCCGACAGCGAACTGGCTCACCGACCCGACGTGGGCGCTGCCCGCGGTGGCCATGACCACGGTCTGGATGAACGTCGGCTTCGCGACGATCGTCATTCTCGCCGGACTGCAGAACATTCCCGAAGAGCTGTACGAGAGCGCGCGCGTTGACGGCGCACGCCCCCTCGACCAGTTCCTCCACATCACGCTGCCCGGCCTCTCCCCGACGCTGCTCTTCGTCTCCGTTGTCGGCGTCATCTTCGCGTTCCAATCGTTTGGCCAGATCCACATCCTGACGCAGGGCGGACCGCTCGACTCCACCACCGTTATCGTCTACTCGATCTACCGCGAAGCATTTCTGCATTACAACCCGGGGCTGGCATCCGCGCAGGCCATCGTCCTCTTCGTGATGGTGCTGCTGCTCACGCTCGCGCAGTTCGCGCTGGCGCAACGATGGGTGTTCTACCGATGAGACGCACGAAGAAGCTCCGCCGCGTTGCGTTCCGTGCCACGGCCAGCGTGCCGATGTATGTACTGCTCGCGGCATCCGCCGCCGTCATCCTCTTCCCGCTCTACATGACCGTCGTCGACAGCCTGCAGCCCATCGGCAAGCTGCTCACCTTCCCGCCGGACTTCTGGCCCGACGCGCCGCGCTGGTCCAACTACCGCGCCGCGATGACCGATATCCCGATGCCGCGCTACCTGCTCAACAGCTTCATCGTCGCTGCGCTCATCACCGTCGGCCAGGTCGCCACGTCGGCGTTGGCCGCGTACGCGTTCTCATTCATGCGGTTTCCGTTGCGGTCCGCGCTCTTCTTCCTGTTCCTTTCGACGATGATGGTGCCGTGGGAGGTCTCGGTCATCCCGAACTTCCAGACCGTTCAGCGCCTCGACTGGCTCGACACGTACCAGGCGCTGACCGTCCCCTTTCTCGCCACCGCGTTCGGGACGTTCCTGCTGCGCCAGCATTTCATGACGCTGCCTCGCGAGTTGAAGGACGCGGCCGACATCGACGGCTACGGCGACCTGCGCTTTCTGCTCTTCGTCGTCGTCCCGCTCTCCCGCGCCGCGCTGGCGACGCTTGCGGTGTTCAGCTTCCTGCAGGCGTGGAACCAGTACCTCTGGCCGCTGCTGGTGACGAACGACCCGAACATGCGCACGGTGCAGATCGGCATCGCCTCGCTGCAAGCGGAGGAGGTGCAGGATACCAACGTCGTGCTCGCGGGCACGGTCATCGCCCTCCTGCCCATGCTCTTCCTCGTGGTCGCGTTTCAGCGCTTCCTCGTGCGCGGGCTGACCGCCGGCGCCGTGAAGGGCTGACATGCGACGCTTCGCGCTGCTCATCGCGCTCGTTGCCACGCTCGCCGCCTCATCCGCCTGCGGCGATCACGGTCTCCGCTACAGCAATGGCCGCGTCGTGGTGCGCTTCTGGCACTCGATGGGCGGCGTCAACAGCGACTCGCTCAAGAAGATGATCGATGGCTTCAACGCGTCGCAGGACGCGTACGAGGTGCAGCCCATCTACCAGGGCGGCTACCCCGACTCGCTGAAGAAGCTCGTCGCGTCGCTCGGCACCGGCAGCATGCCGACGATGATCCAGCTCGACGACATCGAGCTGCAGTTCATGGTCGACAGCCGCGCCGTCGTCCCCGCGCAGGACTTCATCGACCGCGACGCCGCGACCTCCGGTGCGGCGCAAGGCTACCCGCCGCCGATCGACCTCACGGACTTCGAGCCGCGCGCCCTCGACTACTACACGCTGAACGGCAAGCTCCAGGCCATGCCCTTCAACCTCTCGGGGCTCGTGCTCTATTACGACAAGGACGCGTTCCGGGAGGCCGGACTCGACCCGGAGCAGCCGCCCGCGACGCTCGACGACGTCCGCGCCTACTCGGAGAAGCTCCTCAAGCGCGACGGCGATGGCGCCATCAAGCGCAACGGCATCGCCCTCAGCATCGACGCATGGCGGTTCGAGCAGATACTGGCGAAGCAGGGCGCCCTCTACGCGAACAACGGCAACGGCCGGGACGCGAGGGCAACGCGCGTCGATTTCGACGGTCCGCAGGGCGAGGCGATCCTGGCGTGGTGGCAGGAGATGGTCAGCTCCGGCCTCGCCACCAACGTCGGGCGCCACGGCACGCAGGCGCTGCTGTCGGTGATCACCGGCAAGAGCGCGATGGCGCTGGAGTCGACGGCGGCGATGCGCGCCATTCTGCTCGTGCTCGGCCCCGCGTCGTCGAGGTTCGGCGCGGGACCGATGCCCGCGCCGCCAGGCGAGCAGGGCGGCATCGTGCTGGGTGGCGCGGCGGTGTGGATCATGAAAGAGCGGCCGGATGTTGAGCAGCGCGGTGCCTGGGAGTTCTTGAGGTACGCGACGGGGCCGCAGGTGCAGGCGCAGTGGCACGCCGATACCGGCTACTTCCCGCTCCGGATCTCCGCCTGGGACATGGAGCCTGCCGCCTCGCTGCACCGCGACTTCCCGCAGTTCACCGTCGCGCGCGACCAGGTGTTGCGCTCGCCGCGCAACACCGCCACCGCCGGCGCCGTGATCGGTCCGTTCACGCAGGTGCGCGAAGGCATCCAGGACGCCTTCGAGGAGGTGCTCGTCGGCGGCAAGACGCCGCGCGACGCTCTCCGCCGTGCCGCTGATCGCGCCAACCGCGCCATCGAGCGCTACAACCGAAGCGTCGAGTGACGCGCAGCCGCGCACGTTAGGGCGTTGTAGCCCCCTCCGATGCGACCTTTGGCACTCACCGCGCGCTCGTCCTGGCTCTACCATCGATGGTAGCTGGACGTCGGGCGTGGGAGGCAGCGATGCATCAGGAGAGCCCGCTTGCGGTTCGCGCGAGTTCGCGCCTCTCCGTGATCCCGCGCGACGGCGTGCGCTTGTCCGCCCGGATATCGCTCCCCTCCGGACAACCGCCGTTCCCCTGCGTCGTCTTCGTCCATGGCCTCGGCAGCAGCAAGGATTCGCCTCGGAACACCGTGATCGCCGAGCATCTGCTCGATGCGGGCCTCGCGACGCTCCTCTTCGACCTCAGCGGGCACGGCGAATCGTCCGCCGACCCGCATGGCGACGGGCAGGCGTACGTCGACGACCTGGCCGCGGCATGTGAGTGGGCGTGCAGGCGTCCGGAGATCGCGGCGGACAGGATCGGCGTCGCCGGCTCCAGCCTGGGCGCCGTGATTGCGCTCGACGCCGTGCGCGGCGGGCGCATCCGCCCGGCCGCATTGGTGCTGCGCGCGCCGCCGGTGGGCGAAGGCGATCTCGACGGCTTCGATGTGCCCGCGCTTGTGCTGATCGGCTCGCTCGACCCGCTGCTCGCGCAGGTGCGCGCCGCCGCGCGCGGCCGCGGTGTGACGCTGCGTGTGGTTGAGGGCGCGGGTCACTTGTTCGAGGAGCCCGGCACGCTGCGGCAAGCGCTTGAGCAGACCGTCTCCTGGTTCAAGGAGCGGCTCGTCGCACTGGGCTGATCGCCGAGCCTTGCGTCGGACGGGTCCGGCGGCGAGACATGGGAGTGCGAGATGGCCTCTATGCTGGACGGAAGCGAGCTTGACAGCCCGTTCTTCCGCGATCGGATCGACGCGGGCCAGCGCCTGGCGCGCCGGCTCGACGCATATCGCGGGGCAGACGCGCTCGTGCTCGGCATTCCGCGCGGCGGCGTGCCCGTCGCGGCCGAAGTCGCGCGGCTGCTCGACGCCGACCTGGACGTCGTCGTCGCACGCAAGCTGGGTGCGCCGGGATTACCTGAGCTCGCCATGGGCGCCGTCACAGCCAACGGCGGGCAGTTTCTGAACGACAGCGTCATCAGCGAGCTCGGCGTCTCGTCCGAGTACCTCGGCAGGGCCATCGAAGAACAGACCGCGGAAGCGCGCCAGCGCGAGGAGCGGTTCCGCGGCGGCCGCCCGGCGCCCCGTATCGCAGGCCGCACGGTCATCGTCGTCGATGATGGGCTCGCGACCGGCGCGACCATGCGGGCGTCCGTCCGCTCCGTCCGGGCGGGCGACCCCGCGCGCCTGGTCGTCGCGGTGCCGGTCGGCACGCCGCAGTCGTGCGCTGCGCTGCGCGCCGAGGCTGACGAGGTCGTGTGTGCGTACCAGCCGGAAGAATTCTGGGCCGTCGGCTACTACTATCAGCATTTCGAGCCCGTCGGGGACGACGAAGTCAACGCCATCCTCGGCGAGGTTTGGGCCACGCGATCGGCGGGGGAGCAGGCCGCCCAAGCGCGCCCCGGCGCCTGAATGGCTGCCTGAATGCGCGTTCACCACCCAGGCGGTATGGTGATGTTGCCAGGCCCGCCGGCCTACGGCCCGTAGGGAGCCCGCTGAGGAGACTGCGGGGATTCGATGCAGCAAGGACGCCACCGCATCTGCTCGGCCGCGTTTCACGTGGCCGCGATAGCCGCGCCGGCCGGCGGCTTCACGGCGCTCCAACGCGCTCCCCTCCGCGCTGCCGGTCGACTTCACTGCCACCGTAGTCATCGTCCAGCATCTCGACCGGCCGCGCGGGCCTCATTCCCGACATTCCGGGCCGCCATGCCGGGCTGCCCGAGACGCAGGCAGCAAGTAGCGGGCCGTGCGGTCCGGCGCCGGGTGCATCCCGCCGCCCCTACGGGCCGTAGGCCGACCAGCATCTGCTCGTCAACGGGGGCGGCAACAGCAGAGGAGACGTACATGCGTATCGCACAAGTCGCGCCGCTGTTTGAGAGCGTGCCGCCCCAGCTGTACGGCGGCACCGAACGGGTCGTCAGCGCCCTGACGGAAGAGCTCGTCGCCCGCGGCCACGATGTCACGCTCTTCGCGAGCGGCGACTCCCTGACCGCCGCGAAGCTCGTCCCCTGCGCCGAGCGCAGCTTGCGTCTCGATGGCGGTGTGCGCGACCACCTCGCCTTCACGACGATGGAGCTCGCGGAGGTCTTTGACCGCGCCGGTGAGTTCGACCTGATCCACAACCACGCCGACTACTTCGCCTTCCCCTTCGCCCGCCACAGTGAAGCACCCGTGGTCACCACGACCCACGGCCGGCTCGACCTGCCCGAGACGCAGCGCATCTACCGCTACTTCCGTGATGCCTCGCTGATCTCTATCAGCGATGCGCAGCGCAAGCCGATGCCCGACCTCAACTGGGCCGCCACCGTCCACAACGGCGTCGACATGACGCGCTTCCATCTCCGGCGCGAGCCCGGGAACTACCTCGCGTTCCTCGGCCGGATCTCGCCCGAAAAACGCCCCGACCGTGCGATCGACGTCGCGCGCACACTCGACATGCCGCTGAAGATCGCCGCCAAGGTCGACGACGTGGACCGCGAGTACTTCGAATGCGCGATCAAGCCTCAGCTCGCGCACCCGCTCATCGAGTTCATCGGCGAAATCGGCGATGCGGACAAAGACGAATTCCTGGGAAACGCGTTCGCCTATCTCTTCCCCATCGACTGGCCAGAACCGTTCGGCCTGACGATGGTCGAGGCGATGGCGTGCGGCACGCCCGTCATCGCTATGGACTGCGGCTCCGTGCCGGAAGTCGTCGCCGATGGCGTCTCGGGCTTCGTGTGCGATTCGCTGCGCGACTTCATGGACGCCGTGCCAAAGGCGGCGTCGCTCGACCGGGAAGCCTGCCGGGCCTACGCCGAGACGCGCTTTTCGGCCGCTGCCATGGCGGATGGCTACGAAGACGTCTATTGCCGGGCAACCGGGGGCTCCCGCACCGACGGCCTCTCGCGCTCGTACTTCGCGTTATCCCGCAGTTGAGACCGGTCAGCTTGTCAGCTTGTCAGCTTGTCAGCTTGTCAGCTTGTCAGCTTGTCAGCTTTCAGCTTGTCAGTTCTGGGCGCGCGGATCTCGCCGTCAGCGGGCCGACGGGCTGACGGGCCGATCTGCTGACGTGCTGACCAGCTGACAGGCTGACCTGCTGATTAGCTGACTCGCTGTCTAGTGTCATCCGCACAAAGCCGCGCTGGGATCTCGGGTGCGAGCTGGCGACATTGCGCATCGAATACGTCGCGCTCCTCACGATTGGACGCGCTTCTTCCCCACACGATGCATGGTGTTAGCGCGTCCAGCGTTCGTCCTGGGCCAACGCCATCGGGCAACGTGCGGTGTCGCCGGTCCGTCAACCGGCGCCGTCGGTCAAGGCGTGACCTTTGAAGAACGTCCACATCAGTTGGGTCGCGTCGATAGCGTCTGTCGTGAATCCGAAGATGGCTCCAGCCGCCGTGTTGCTGATCGCCTCCATGACCTTGCTGCCCGGCCACGTGTGGCCGCCGTCGGCGACGACGAAGAACCGAACGGCGCCGGCTTGATCACAGCCGCCGAAGTCCCGCTCCTCAACGTCGACGGCCACCTGGACAACGTTTGGGTGAGGATCGCAACCGTTGGCAGACGCCCAGTTGCCGACTACCTGCTCGACCGGCGGGAATCCATACAGGTTGTCGGGCGGGCAGGTGGGCGCAGCCGGGGTCGGGAGCGGTTGGTTCTGAAGGATCGCAAAAACGATGTTCCCGAGGCCGCCGCAGTACGGCAGCACGACGTCCTGCTTGCCCCAGAAGATCACCATCGGGACAGCACGCGGCGGATGGCACTCGCCGGAGCGCCTGATCCCGGACACGAGGCCGACCGCGGCGATCCGGTCGCCGCGGAGACAGGCGAGGACCGAAGCCAGGCTGCCGCCAGCGGAGAGCCCGGCGATGTAGACCCGCGCCGTATCGACGCAAGCTGTCGCTTCCACTTCATCGAGCATCGAGGTGATGAACTGCACGTCCACGTTCGCAGCGTCCTCGGCGAAATTCCAACTCGTCGGCGTGCCTGCTCCTTGCGGCGTCAGGACAATGAATGTCTCTCGTGCGGCCACGGCTTCAAACGCGCTGATTTCCACCTGCTGGTCGATGTTGCTCGTCGTCCCATGCAGGTCGATCACCACTGGCGACGGGCGGTCGTCAGTGTGCTCCGGAAGGTAACGGCGGTACGTCCGTTGGGCCCCCTTCACCGCGATCGTCTCTGTGGCCGCGCCCGATGCCGATGGGTTCGGACCAGGACAACCGGACGAAGGTCGAACCGGCGCCATCGAGAGCGCGGCTGCAGGCGCGGCCGCCGGCGCGGTGCCCGACGCTGGTTGTGTCGGCATGGCGTTCGGTGACGACGAGCACGCGGACCCTGCGATGGCGGCGAAGAGCACGCACGTCGTGACAGTGCGCGCCATCTGGCGGCGGGCGCCGAAGGGCGTCGGACGCCTGAACCGGA
>JBBTPG010000088.1:0-2788 GCA_038066315.1 Chloroflexota bacterium
TCCGATCCCACGTTCCGCGCACGATCGAACTCCCCCTCTCCACGTCGTGGAGAGGGGGCCGGGGGGTGAGGTCGGGGTGGGGTCTGGCGATCCACAGATGAACCATCACGGCCGGCGCCCGCGCGGGCTGCAAAGCCCGCGCTGCGATGCAGAAGGCCGTGGGCGCGGGTTTGCTCGTCGAGCGTGAACCAAACCCCGCGCCTGCGTACACTGTCCGTACCGGAGGCGCACACACATGGCGATACGCACAGCGACCCGCAAGCCGAAGACCACCGCCAAGCCGAAGGCGGCATCGAAGCCGAAAGAGCCCACCGTCGAGCAGAAGTGGGCGACGTACGAGCGTGCGCTGATCGTCACCGCGCACCCGGACGATGCGGAGTTCCTGGCAGGCGGCACGATCGCGAAGCTCTGCGACGTCGGCATGGACGTGACGCTGTGCGTTGCCACGAGCGGCGACAAGGGCACGCGCGACGTCAGCCTGCGCCCGCAGGAGCTGGCCGCGATCCGTGAGGCGGAGACGCGCGCGGCGGCGAAGGTGCTCGGCGTCAAGCGCTGCATCTTCTGGGGCCTGCCCGACGGCTTCCTCACCGCCGACCACGAGCTGCGCGGCATGGTCGTCAAGCTGATCCGCTCGGCGCGGCCGGACCTGGTGCTGACGTGGGACGGCTTTCGGCCCGGCTTCAACCACACCGACCACCGGATGATCGGCCTCGCCGTCCGCGATGCGTTGTTCCCGGCCGCGCACGACCCGCACTACTACCCGGAGCACGGCCGCGACGGCATCGGCCCGCATCGCGCGGCCGAGCTGCTGCTTGCCGGCTCGCACGAGCCCGACTTTCACGTCGATATCGCGCCGTACATCGACAAGAAGGTCGATGCCATCGTCTGCCACACGAGCCAGATCGACGGCCGCAAGCGCGAGGACATCCTGAAAGGCTGGTTCCCGGCCATCCGCAACAGCAAGCGCCGCAAGGAAACCGGATTCGATCGGGCGGAGTCGTTCCGGCGTATAGAATTCAGGAGGCCGCCCGGCGCGCCCGGTACGCCCCAGCCGACGAAGCACCGATAGCGAAGCCGGCCCGCCCGGAAGGCAGCTCGATTTGGAATCCCTGGCCTATAACTCGTTTATCGCCGCCTACGTGCTCGCGCTCGTGGCGTCGGCCGCCTACGTCGCGGCGCCGCTGTGGCCGCGCGTCGCCTACCGCAGCGCCGAGACCACGGCCGGCACCAGTATGACGATCGCGTCGAAGAGCGAGCCGCCGGCGTATATCGGACCGTTCGCCACGGCGGCGTCATGGCTGATGCTGGCGATGCTGACGCTTTCGCTTGCGTTCCGCTGGGCGGCGACGAAGCATCCGCCCTACGTCAACATGTACGAGTACACGATCGCGCTCGGCTGGGGCTCGTCGCTCTTCTACGTCATCTTCGAGCGCGTGTACAACCAGCGGTCTCTGGGCGCGGTGCTGTTGCCGGGCATCGCCGCGCTGTTCACGGTATCGCTGCTCTTCTTCACGCCCGAGGTGACGCCGCTGATCCCCGCGCTGCAGGCGAACCGCATCCTCGGCATCCACGTCGGCATGATGATGATGTCGTACAGCGCGCTGTCCGTCTCGTTCGGCGCCGCCGCGCTGTACTTCGTCCAGGACGGCAAGCGTCGCTTTGCCCGGCTGCCGTCGGCGCGCGCGCTCGAGGAGATCGCCCACAAGTCGGTGCTCGTCGGCTTCCCGATGCTGGCGCTGGGCATCGCGCTCGGCGCCTGGTGGGCGAACTCCGCCTGGGGCCGTTACTGGGGCTGGGACCCGAAAGAAACGTCGGCGCTCGTCACGTGGCTGATCTACGCCGGCTACCTGCACGCGCGCGGCCTCAAGGGCTGGCGAGGCAAGCGCTCCGCCGCGATCCTCGTCCTCGGCTACGTCGGGGTGCTGTTCACGTACTTCGCCGTGAACCTGTGGGTCAGCGGATTGCACTCGTACGCGGGCGTGTAAGAGCCTGCGCACTGACTCGTTCGCCTCTCCGTAGCGCGGGCTTTCCAGCCCGCGCGGACACACGAACCTGCAATCCACCCGCCGGACGGCACCGGACTCCATCCCGCTACACTGCCCCGTGCGAAGATCAGCGCCCCCGCTCGCTCTCGCGCTCCTCGCGTTCCTCGCTGGCGCATGCTCCGGCTCCACCGCCGTGCGCCCGACGCCATCGGCGCAGCCGAGCGCCACGCCCGCGCCGCCGCCGACGCGCGCCGTGCCGACGGTCGAGCCCGTCACGAAGCTCCTCTTTACCGGCGATCTGATCCCCGCGCGCTGCACCTACGCCAGGATCATGGCGCTCGGCGGCGACTTCACGCTGCCCTTCCAGCCACTGCACGACCTGCTGACGTCCGCCGACGTCACGATCGGCACGCTCGACGCCACGGCATCCGACGCCGGCACGCCGTTCGGTTGCACGCCGACGTTCAGCCTCGCCGCGCCGGCCGCTGCCGTCGCCGGCTTCACGTACGCGGGCTACGACGTGCTCTCGCACGCGGCGAACCACATCAAGGACTGCGGCACGAGCGCCTGCGGCGACCGCGCGTTGTTCCAGACCGACGCGAACCTCCGCGCGGCCGGCATCAAGTCCGCCGGCACCGGCCGCAACCTGTTCGAGGCGCGCGCGCCGCAGATCGTCGAGCGCCACGGCGTCTCGTTCGCGTTCCTCGCGTACGACGACATCGCGTCGTACTACCAGGCGACAGAGGATAGCGCCGGCTCGGCGCCGCTCGACACCTCGACGATCGCCGAGGACGTCGCGAACG
>JBBTPG010000089.1:0-5220 GCA_038066315.1 Chloroflexota bacterium
GGTGACGCTGTCGTCGTCACGCGGCATAAATCACTTCGGCCGTCGCGAGGATCTCCTGCCGTCGCCGCACGTTCTCGCTCCGTTCCACGCCGTGACGGCTCACGAGGTCGACCTGGCGTCCAAGCATGGACGCCAGCTCGTCCTGCATGTCCACCTGGTTGAACAGACTTCGCGATGCGCCCGGCTCGAACGTCACCAGCAGATCGATGTCGCTGTCGGGCTGGAAATCATCGCGCAACACGGAGCCGAACAGCGCAAGCTCCTTGATCTGCCAGCGCTTGCAGAAGTCGGCGATCTTATCCATTGGCAGGTCGATGTTCGTCGTGACCATATGCTGCTCCGGGCCCGCCTGCGGCGGACCCTACAGCCTACCGCGGCTGGAACACCGGCCGCACTTCGCCGTCGACAACGGCGGCGACGAGCTGGAGGCCGGCGAACAGGCCGGGATCGAGCGACTTGACGAACGAGCCGACGTTCTCGTGTTCGGCGTACTCGTAGATCGCCAGCAGGCCGACGCCCTTCACGTCCGCCTCGACGTCCGCGAGCGCGTCGTGGGCGGCCTTCAGGCGCTTGCGGACGAGGCGGCGCATCAGCGTGCCGTCGGACGGGTCGATCCTCGGCGGTGCTTGCGCGATCGCGAAGCCTCGTTCGCCGAGCGGCTCCGCGCGCAGCCGCTGCACCGTCCACGCCTCCGCGCAGTCGAACTCGACAGCGTCGCCGACGGCGAGGCCGCGCGACAGCTCGCCGATCTGGTCGAGGAGCGCGTTGCGCGCCGATTCGGACTGCGGCGCGCGCCGCATGCGCAGGCTGTTGACGTGGAACGTGCCGTTGACGCGCTCTGTGATCGACGTCCAGAAGCGGCTCAGCCCGCCGATCACCGACGCGTAGCCGCCTTCCTCGCGCGCCTTCGCGAGCTGGATCTTCACCGGCAGGTCGATCTCGTTCCGCGCCCCGGGCTGCATGGGCGCGCACGCCATCTGCGCGCGCATCACGAAGTCCGACGCCTCGGGCTCCGCCGCGGGCACGGCGGCCCTCGGCGGAGCCCAGATGAGGTACGGGCCGCGCACGTTGCCCGCGTCGAGCCGCTCCTCCATGGCCTGCCGCCCGTCCTCGGCGGCGGCGTCGCTCTCCGGCTCCCACAGCGCCGCCACCGCCAGCGCGAGCTTGCCCGCGTCGCTGTTCGCCACGAACACCGGCACGTCGCCGTCGACCACCGCGTCGAGCGTGTACGCGCGACCGCTCCGCTCCGCGAGCCAGTCGACGAGCAGCGCGGCGGCATACGTGAGCATTCGCTCGGCCATGGCTTCTCCGTTCTGCGTGCTGGACGGTGGGACGGTGGGACGGTGCTGATTCGCCGCACTCCGCTCCGTCGTCAATGTCTTGTGCCACTCTCCGAATCGCGCTGACCGGCTGACCGGCTGACCGCTGACAAGCTGACCGCTGACGCTGCCTAAATGTTGCTCTTCGTCTGGCCGCCGTCGACGTTGATGCACGCGCCCGTCACCCAGCTCGCTTTCGGCGAGCAGAGGAACGCGACGACGTTCGCGACCTCTTCGGCGCGGCCGAAGCGGCCCATGGCGATGTTCTGTTCGACGAAGCGCGCCATACCCTCCGGGTCGGCCTGCACGCGCTTGTCCCACGACCCGCCGGGGAACTGGATCGAGCCCGGTGCGACGGAGTTGACGCGGATGTTGTCCCTGGCGAGCGCCAGCGCGGAGTTCTTCGCGTGGCTGATCATCGCCGCCTTCATGGCGTTGTAAGGCAGGCCGCCGCCCGCCTCGCGGCCGAAGATCGACGCGATGTGCACGATGACGCCGCCGCCCTGCGCGCGCATCACCGGCACGACGGCGCGCGTCGCCCGCACCGCGGCATCGATGTTCGCGCGGAAGGCGTGCTCCCAGCCCTCGTCATCGTCCGGAAACGAGCCGCCCGCGTTGTTCACCAGGATGTCGATGCGGCCCAGCCGTTCGCGCGCCTCGCGCACCATGCGCTCGACGTCGGCCGCGACGGTTACGTCGGCGACGAGCGCCGCCGTGCGCACGCCCGCCGTTGCGATCTCGCGTTCGGCCTCGCGCAGCCCCGGCTCGCCGCGCGCGACGAGCGCGACGTCGCATCCCTCGTTCGCGAGTGCACGCGCGATCGCGCGGCCGATTCCGCGCGACGATCCGGTGATGAGTGCGACGTTGTCGGTAAGTTGGAGGTCGATGACGAGGAGCCTTTCAGCAGTTCAGTAGTTCAGCAGTTCAGCAGTTCAGCGTGTCAGCTAGTCAGCTAGTCAGCACGTCCGCTCGACCTCAGCGTGGTGATGAACGCGCCGAGCATGCGCTTCACTTCAATTGTCGCATCGCGCAGGGGTTCATAGCTCGATTGATCGAGGTACCCGAGATCGCGCGACAGCAGAAGCTGGTATTCGAGCTCAGTCGCCGAACCAAACGCGATCTGGCAGAAGCGAGCTAGCTCGGCGTCGCCAGTGCGGCCGCAACCCTCCGCGATGTTCGTGGGCACGGAGCTGGTCGAACGTCGCATCTGGCTAGTCAGGCCATAGATCTCTTCACGTGGAAAACTCTTCGTGGCAGCGTACACCGCGAGCGCCAATTGATGCGCTTTCTCCCACACTTTGATGCTTCTGAAATCGCGCACGTTAGCGTCCCTCGGCTGACCGGCTGACCGGCTGACCGGCTGACCGGCTGACCGGCTGACCAGCTGACCAGCTACCCCTCCATAAACTCCAGGATCTCCGCGTTCACCCGCTCCGGCGCCTCCCGCATCATGAAATGCCCGACGCCTTCGATCTTCTTCAGGTCGAAGTTCGCGAAGAAGTCGCCGAGCTTGTCGCTCCACGCGAAGGGCAAGATCGAGTCGCTGTCGCCCCAGAGGATGCGCGTCTGCGTCTCGATCTTCTTGTCGGCGCCGGCGAAGGCGCCGCCGCGCAGCGCGGCGCGATAGCAGTTGAAGCCGCCGCGCAGCGCGCCTGGCTGCGAGTATGCCTCGACGTACGCGGCGATCTCGGCATCGGTCCAGAGATCCTTGTTCGCCGACCACGCCGAGAGGAAGTGGCGCAGGTAGATCTCGGTCGCCTGCTTGCTGGAGCCGACGAGGTCCTCGGCCCACGGCTGCTGGTGGAAGATCTGGTACCAGGTGTTGAAGCCCTGCGGCATCTCGAACCAGCGGCCGCCGATGCCGGGATACGGCGGGTCGAAGAGCATCAGCTTGTGCAGGCGCTCCGGGTACAGCCGCGCGAACCGTTGCATCCAGACCGCGCCGAAGTCGTGCGTGACGATGCGCACCTTGTCGAAGTGGTAGAAGTCGCAGAACGCCTTGATGTCCTCCGCGAACGCCGTGTCGGTGTAGCCGACCTCCGGCGCCAGGTCCGGCTTGTCCGAGTACGCGTAGCCGCGCATGTCCGGCACGATGACGTCGTAGTGCTGCGCCAGCGGCCCGATGTTCAGGTGCCACTCGTACCAGAAGCCGGGCCAGCCGTGGATGAGGAGCAGCGGCTCGCCCGCGCCCTGCCGCACGTAGTGCAGCTTGACGCCGTTCACGGTGACGTAGTGATGGCTGATCTTGTCGACGGCCATGGTGGAGCCTCCTGTGGAGGGAAGGTTAGCGGTGGCGGCGCGTAGGTTCTAGGGTCAGTCGTCAGTCGTCAGTCGTCAGTCGTCGGTCGACGCAGCCCACCTCAATGCTCCTCGTCCACGATGCGGTCGAGCAGGGCGCGCACGGTGAGGTTGAGCGTGCGGTGCTCTGGGCGGGTGAGGCCGCCGTCTTCGTCGAGCATGCGGCCGGCCTCGGTGCGGGTCAGCTCGATGAGCTTGACGTCGGTGAGCTTTGCGACCTTCAGGCCCGGGAGGCCGGACTGCCTGGTGCCGAAGAACTGGCCGGGGCCGCGGAGCTGCATGTCGGCCTCGGCGAGCTCGAAGCCGTCGGTCGTCCCCTCCATCAGTTCGAGGCGGGCGCGTGCTTCATCGCTGGGCTCGTCGCAGAGCAGCAGGCAGTAGCTCTTGTCGGCGCCGCGGCCGACGCGCCCGCGGAACTGGTGGAGCTGCGCAAGGCCGAAGCGGTCGGCGCCTTCGATCATCATCACCGACGCGTTCGGGATATCGATGCCGACTTCGATGACGGCGGTCGAAACGAGGATGTCGGCTTCGCCGTCGCGGAAGCGGCGCATCACTTCGTCCTTCTGCTTCGACGACATGCGCCCGTGCAGCAGCTCGAGCCTCAGGTCCGGGTACACCTGCCGCTTCAGCCGCTCGTACTCGGCCGTCGCCGACTTCACGTCGAGCGTCTCCGACTCCTCGACGAGCGGGCAGATGACGAACGCCTGCCGCCCCTGCTCGACCTGGCCGCGCAGGAAGCGCTCCGCGTCGCCGCGTTCGTCCGGGCCCACCCACGTCGTCTTGATCGCCTGGCGTCCCGGCGGCAGCTCGTCCACCACCGAGATGTCGAGGTCGCCGTAGAGCGTCAGCGCCAGCGTGCGCGGGATCGGCGTCGCGGTCATCACCAGCATGTGCGGCGTGTGCGCCGCCTGCGCGCCCTTCTCGCGGAGCGCCGCGCGTTGCATGACGCCGAAGCGGTGCTGCTCGTCGACGACGGCGACGCCGAGGTCGTGGAAGCGCACGCCGCCCTGGATGAGCGCGTGCGTGCCGCAGATCACGTCGATCTCGCCGGCCTCGATCGATTCGTACAGCTCGCGCTTCTCCTTCGCCTTCAGGCTGCCGGTGAGCATCGCGATTCGCATCGGTTTGTCGACGAAAAGCGGGCGCGCGCTCGCCACCGAGCCGGCGCTCCCATTCGCACCGAACAGCGCCTTCAGCGTGCGGAAGTGCTGCTCGGCCAGGATCTCCGTCGGCGCCATCATCACGCCCTGGCGGCCGTTCTCGATTGCGGCGACGAGCGCGGCCGCCGCGATCACCGTCTTGCCGCTGCCGACGTCGCCCTGCACGAGGCGCGACATCGGGATCGGCTTGCGGAGGTCGTTGAGCACGTCGAACATCACGCGCTCCTGCGCGCCGGTGAGCGTGAACGGCAGCGATGCGACGAACGCGCGCTCGACGGGCGCGGACATCGGCGCGGGCTCCGCCGGGGCGGACTTCTGGAAGTGACGGCGGCGCAGCTGCATGGTGAGCTGGATCGGCAGCAGCTCCTCGAACGCGAGGCGCCGCCGCGCACGCTCGAGCGATGCGCGGTCCGTCGGGTAATGCATCTGCGTGACCGCTTCGG
>JBBTPG010000090.1:0-1984 GCA_038066315.1 Chloroflexota bacterium
GCGACCGTGGCCGTTTCATTTCCGCCAGCCCGATCGATGAAGGCGCCGCATGCCGCGCCACATACGCACTCGAAGGAGCTCACAGTGACAACCCAGATCGGCGACCAGTACCTCGTCGAAACCGAGCGCACCGACCCCGAGATCTACCGCCTGATCAAAGAGGAAGAGCGGTACCAGGTCGATAGCATCCGCCTCATCCCGTCCGAGAACTACACGTCGCGCGCCGTCATGGAAGCGACGGGCTCCGTGCTCGCCAACAAGTACTCGGAGGGCTACCCCGGCAAGCGCTACTACGAAGGCCAGCGCGTCATCGACCAGATCGAGACGCTCGTGCAGGACCGCGCGAAGGCGCTGTTCGGCGTCGAGCACGCGAACGTGCAGCCGTACTCCGGCTCGCCCGCGAACCTCGCGGTCTACTTCGCGCTGCTCAATCCCGGCGACAAGATCATGGGCCTCGCGCTGCCGCACGGCGGCCACCTCACGCACGGCTGGCCCGTCAGCGCCACCGGCCGCTTCTGGAAGGCCGTGCAGTACGAGGTCGACCCGCACTCGCACCTCATCGACTACGATCGCGTCCGCGCGATGGCGAAGGCCGAGCGGCCGCGCATCATCGTCGCCGGCGCCACCGCCTACCCGCGCCAGTACGACTTCGAGACGTTCGGCGAGATCGCGAAGGAAGTCGACGCGTACTTCCTCGCCGACATCTCGCACATCAGCGGGCTGATCGTCGCGGGCGCGCACCCCGACCCGGCGCCGTATGCCGATGCCGTGATGACGACGACGCACAAGACGCTGCGCGGCCCGCGCGGCGCGATGATCCTCTGCAAGCGGCAGCACGCCAAGGCGATCGACAAAGCTGTGTTCCCGGGCCTGCAGGGCGGGCCGCACGAGAACACGATCGCCGGCGTCGGCGTCGCGCTGAAGGAAGCGGCCACCCAGGAGTTCCGCGCCTACGGCCACCAGATCGTCGCCAACGCGAAGGCGCTCGCGGGCGAGTTGAAGGAGCGCGGCTTCGACCTGATCACCGGCGGCACCGACAACCACCTGATCCTGATCGACCTCACCGGCAAGAAGGTGATCGGCAAGAAGGCCGCGAAGGCGCTCGACCGCGCGAACATCGTCGGCAACTACAACACGATCCCGTTCGACACGCGGAAGCCGTTCAGCCCCAGCGGCCTGCGCATCGGCACGCCGTCCGTGACGACGCGCGGCATGAAGGAAGAAGAGATGCGCCAGATCGGCCGCTGGATGGACGAAGCCGTCGCCGCCGCCTCGGACGGCGACGCGCTCGACCGCATCGGTGCCGAGGTGCGCGACTTCTGCCGCCAGTACCCCGCGCCTGGCATGAGCGTCCTGTGAGTGCGCGCGCGCCTGCGGTCGAGCGCCAGGCCGCACCGGCCGCGATGAATCGTATGGCGAAGCCGATCGTCGGCGTGCTGGCCCTGCAGGGTGACTTCGCGGAGCACATCGAGATGCTCCGGTCGATCGGCGTCGACGCCGTCGAGATCCGGCTGCCATCGCAGCTCGCGCAGATCGATGCGCTGATCATCCCGGGCGGCGAGAGCACCACCATCACGCGGCTGCTCGACATCTACGAGCTGCGAGAGCCGATCCGCCGCCTCGGCCTCGAAGGCCTGCCGATCTGGGGCACCTGCGCCGGCGCCATCGTCCTCGCCAGGGAGGCCACCGGCCTCGACCGCCCGAACCTGGCGCTGATGGATATCGACGTCCGGCGCAACGCGTTCGGGCGCCAGCTCGACAGCTTCGAGGAGGACCTGCACGTCCCGGCGCTCGGCGACGCGCCGTTCCACGCCGTCTTCATCCGCGCCCCGGTCATCGAGCGCACCGCCGATTCGGTCGAAGTGCTCGCGACGCTCGCCGACGGCGCGATCGTCGCGGCGCGGGAGGGCGCGCTGCTGGCGACGTCGTTCCACCCCGAGCTGACCGGCGACGCGCGGTTCCACCGGCTGCTGGTTGGGCTCGC
>JBBTPG010000091.1:0-1056 GCA_038066315.1 Chloroflexota bacterium
GCATGGACAGTGGCGGACGGCACTTCGGATAGGGCCATAAGTCCCGGGACATGCCGGCGGATCGGGTGTACCGTCCACGCCGCGGCAACGTCAGATAGCCAACCCGGCGACGATGGCCGCGCGATCCTTGCCTCCCGGGATCGTGGGTGCCGTTCGGCCCGGGCCCGGGGAGCCGTTCGCACCGTGCGCTCCAGCCGGTCGCCCGGCTACCATAGGCGCGACCCCGGGCAGCCACAGGAACGGACGGCGTGCTCATGCCGCTGCATGCACGCTATGTTACGCGTCCACCAGTGTGCGTTGCGGCGCTCGGATCAGGAGGAACACAAGTGGTGCAACAGGTCGAACGAACGACGCCGACCGGTGCGTGGGCAGACCGGTATCGCGACCAGTGGAAGTGGGACAAGGTCACCTGGGGCAGCCACTCGGTGGACTGCTACCCGGGCGGATGCCCGTGGCGCGTCTATGTGCGCGATGGGAAGATCGTCCGCGAGGAGCAGGGGGGCAACCTGCCCGTCGTCGAGCAAGGCGTGCCCGACATGAACCCGATGGGGTGCCAGAAGGGCGCCTCGTGGTGCCACCTGCACTACTCGCCCGACCGCGTCACGTATCCGATGAAACGCGTCGGAGAGCGCGGCGAGGGGAAGTGGAAGCGCGTGTCGTGGGACGAAGCGTTCACCGACATCGCCGACGCCATGCTCGACGCAATCCAGGAACAGGGCGTCGAGTCGATCATCAACCTCATGACGCCGGAGCCGGGCGCGGCGCCGGCACGCATGTTCAGCAACGCCCTCGGATCACCGACCACAGACGGCAACTCGGAGTTCCAGGACTTCAGCCCCGGCTACTACATCACCTGGGGCAAGTTCAACCCCGTCAGCTCGATGGACGACTGGTTCCTGGCCGAGCTGACGTTGATCTGGCACTGCAACCCCGTCTACACCAACATCCACTGGTACCACTACGTCTCCGAGTCCCGCTACAACGGCGGTGAAGTCGTGACCATCGCGCCCGACTTCAGCCCCTCGGCGATCCACGCCGACTACCACATGCCGGTGA
>JBBTPG010000092.1:0-1440 GCA_038066315.1 Chloroflexota bacterium
CAGTGCTGGTGGACGCTGGCCGTCGTGGCTGCGCTCAGCTACGCGACGGTCGCGTGGCGGCTGTGGGCGTTCCGCCGCCGGGCCGAACGCGCCGCGTAGCCTGGCCGTCTCGGCCAGATCCGCAATCCACCGGCATCGTGGCGCGGGCCGTCTGATGTGGCGCGGGCCGCTGACGTGGCGCGGGCCGCTGACGTGGCGCGGGCTTTACAGCCCGCGTCCGGAGTCAAGCCGAGCCATATTGCGCCACCACCGCCCATGCTATGATTTCGTCGCACAATCACACCCGAGGATACGCCCGTGGACGCCCTGACTGAGCTTTCGCCACTCTTCGTCGCCACCTTCCGCGACTGGGTGATCATCTTTATGGGGATCGCCGTCGCGGCGTTCTTCTTCGTCGCGCTGATCGTGACGATTGTGCTGGGCTTCCTTGCACGCGTCCTGATGAAGAAGACCATCGGCGTGCTCGATGAGGGCGTCAAGCCGCTCCTGAGCAACGCTAACGAGACGGTAACGCACGTCAAGGGCACAGCAGCGTATGTCACGCAGTCGGCCGTCACGCCGATTGTGCGCACCTACGGTGTCGTCGCGGGTGTGCGGCGCGCGGCCAGCGTGCTCGCCGGCCTCACCGGGGCCAGCACCGACAACGCAAGCAAGCCGAAACAATAGGCCCCTGCCTTCTCCACAGTCCCGCTTACGGAGGTCAGCCATGGCAGAAGACACAACCACCACCAGCGATGCCGCCGTCGCCGTCATGGAGCGCCCGCAACCTGGAAGCGCGCTCGTCGAGACCGGGCCCAGGCCGTCGAAGCGTGAGAAGAAGCGCAAGAAGTCGAAGGGCGAAGAAGAGCTCGAATACGAAGTCGAGTTCGAGACCCCGTTCGGCAAGATCGAGTTCGAGCTTGAGCCCACGTCATCGAAGGAGCGCAAGGACCGCGAGCGGCGCGAGCAAGCCGAGCGCGCAGCCGCGAAGGCTGCCGCGAAAGCAGCGAAGCAGGCCGAGAAGCAACTCAAGAAGCGCGGTGCTGTCCCCGCGATCGAGCGCGGCGGCGGCAGCAAGCTCCTGCCGATCCTCGCGGTCTTCCTGCTCGTCGCGGCTGCCGTCGCGCTGGCGATCTGGCTCTTCGCCCGCCCGGGCGAGGAAGAGAAGGACGTCGTGCCGCCGGAGTTCCGCAGCGACGATGTGCCCGCCGAGCCGGAGTCGCAAGGCTTCGCCGCGAAGGCGCGGCAGCGCATCCGTCAGGCTGTCCGCGCCGGCCGCCAGGCGTCGCGCGAAACCCAGGCCGAGCAAGAGCGCAAGTTCCAGGATCTCACCGGCAAGAAGTAGCGACCCTCGAAGTTGGCTGGTTCCCTCGCGTCTGCCAGGGCGTTTTCGGATGCTATAATCCCGCCGGAGAGGTGTCCGAGTGGTTGATGGTGCCGCTCTCGAAAAGCGGTAGGTGA
>JBBTPG010000093.1:0-3065 GCA_038066315.1 Chloroflexota bacterium
GTCGAACACCCGCGCGTCGCGCACCAGCGCCGCAGCCTCGATCACGCGGTGCAACGCACCGGCCGCCGTGTCGCTGTCGACGATCAGCGCCAGGTCCTGCTCGACGGCCGGGAAGCGCGACACGCTCGCCGCCTTCCGCTGCGCGCCCGTCAGCGGCAGCAGATCATCGAGCACGATCTCGAACAGGAACGCGTCCTGCTCCACCTCGAACGCCGCGGCGACGTCCGGGTGCACCTGCCCGACAACGCCGACCCGCGTCTCGCCGGCGCGCACCTCCGCCGTGCGGCCCGGCGCCAGGCCGAATTCGTGTGCGGGCACGTACTGGGCATCCACGCCGAGGCCGCGCATCAGATCCTCCACGTACGCCTTCGCATCGAAAAAGTCGACAGACTCGTTGCCCGGCCGCCCCCAGCGATCGGCGCGCCGCCCGCTGACGATGCCGCAGACCACTTCGCGCTCGACGGGCAGCACCTCCTCGCCGAACGGCCGGCCCGACTGCGGCAGCCGCTCGTCCGGCCGCTCATACGTGCGCGCCGTCTCGAAGATCGCCACCTCGCCCTTCTGGTAACGCAGATTCGAAGCCAGCGTCATCAGCAGGTTCGCGCGCAACGTCGGGCGCAGATACTCGTGGTCGGCGGTGATCGGGTTAACGAGGCGGTACGGCGGGTAGATCGCCAGGTACTCCTTCGGGAGCACGCGCGCCAGCGCCTCCATCGTCGTCATCGAGTACGAGATCGTCTCGCGCATGCCCGCTTCAGCGAGGACGTCGCGCGCACGCTCGCGCAGCTCCCGCAGCGGCTGCACGATCGGCGCCGGTATCGCGCCCGCCAGCGGCATCGCCGGGATCTTGTCGTAGCCGATGACGCGCGCCACCTCCTCGGCGATGTCGTCGTCGATGCGCACGTCGGGCCGCCAGTAGGGCACGCGCACGACGTAGCGGTCCGGCGGTACCCAGCGCGCCGAGAAGCCCAGCCCCGTCAGCACGCTCCGCACCTTCGCCGTCGCCGGGTCGATGCCCAGCACCTGCGCGATACGCTGGCGCGTCACTTCGACGCGCATCTCGCGCGCCTTCGCGGGATACACGTCGACCGCGCCGGCCGCGGCGGTGCCGCCGCAGACTTCGACGAGCAGCTTCGTCGCGCGCTTCGAAGCGACCATCGCCAGCTCCGGCGGCAGCCCCTTCTCGAACCGCGACGACGCTTCGCTCCGCACTTTCAGCGCCGCGCCGGTGCGGCGCACGTTGGAGCCGCTAAACGTCGCCGCCTCCAGCAGGATGTTCACCGTCTTGTCCGTGACCTCGCTCTCGAGGCCGCCGATCACACCCGCGAGGGCGACGGGCCCGCGCTCGTCGGCGATCACCAGCATGTCGTGGGTCAGCGTCCGCGCCTCGCCGTCCAGCGTCGTGAACTCCTCGTCGGCGTGTCCGCGCCGCACGATGATGTGGTGGCCGACGACCTGGTCGTAGTCGAACGCGTGCAGCGGCTGGCCGATCTCGAGCATCACGTAGTTCGTTATGTCGACGACGCTGTTGATCGGCCGTTGCCCCAGCGCGATCAACCGTTCCTGCATCCACTCCGGCGACGGGCCCAGCTTGATGCCCGTGATCACCGTGCCGATGTAGCGACGGCAGAGATCGGGCGCGCTGATCTCGACGGCGCATCGCCCCTTGATCGGCGGCCCGTCCTGCGCGTACTCCAGCGACGGCTCGCGCACCGTCTCGCCCGTCAGCGCCGCCACCTCGCGCGCGATGCCCAGCACCGAGAGCCAGTCCGCCCGGTTGGGCGTCACCGAAAGCTCGAAGATCGTATCGCCCATCACACCGGCCAGCGGCGTGCCGACCGGCGCGTCCGGCGGCAGCACCAGGATGCCTTCGTGATCGTCGGAGATGCCCAGCTCGTACTCGCTCAGCACCATGCCGGCCGACTCGACGCCGCGGATCACCGCCGGCTTCAACACGGCCGACTTGCCGCTATGGCCGTCGCGCACGCGCGCGCCCACCGTCGCGAACGCGATCTTCTGCCCGACGGCCAAGTTCGGCGCGCCGCACACCACCCGGTGATGCTCGCCGCCGCCAACGTCTACGGACGCCAGCCGCAGCCGGTCGGCGTTTGGGTGCGGGTCCACGCCCGTTACGTGCGCGACGCGGATGTCCGCGCCCCAGTCGCCGCCGGTGCGCACGATGGCATCGACCGCGAGGCCGGCCATCGTCAGCCGTTGCGCCAGCTCTTCCGGCGGAAGACGCAGGTCAACGTACTCGCTCAGCCACTTGAGAGAGACTCGCATTGGCTCGCCCTAAAACTGCTGCAACAAGCGAAGGTCGTTCTGATAGAAGTAGCGGATGTCCGGCACGCCGAAGTAGTTCATCGCCAGGCGCTCCAGCCCCATGCCTGCCGCGAAGCCGGTGTACTTCTTCGCGTCGATGCCCATGTTCTCCAGGATCTCCGGATGCACCATGCCCGCGCCGCCCATCTCGATCCAACCGCTCTGGTGGCACGTCGCGCATCCCGCGCCGCTGCAGACGTAGCAGTCCATCGCCACCTCGGCGCCCGGCTCGACGAACGGGAAGTACGAGCACTGCAACCGCACCTGCCGGTCACGGCCGAACAGCCGCCGCATCAGCTCCAGCAGCGTGCCCTTCAGGTGGCCCAGCGTAATGCCTTCGTCGACCGCCAGGATCTCGACCTGCGTCATCATCCATTCGTGCGTGGTGTCGGTCGCCTCGAAGCGGTACGCCCGGCCCGGCACCGCCACGCGAATCGGCGGCGCGTGCCGCTCCATCGTCCGGATCTGCGCCGGCGACGTGTGCGTGCGCAGCAGCATCGGCCGCCGCCCGTCTACGTCGTGGTCCACCCACATCGTGTCCCACATATCGCGCGCCGGGTGGTCCGCCGGGATGCGCAGCGCCTCGAAGTTGTAGTAGTCCAGTTCGACCTCCGGGCCCTCGACGATCGAGAAGCCCATCGAGCGGAACGCCTCGAGGATCGAGCGCAGCGTGCGCGTCACGGGGTGAAGCCCGCCGCGCGGGTGCGGCCCAGCCCGTGCTGCGCCCCCGACGACCTGTGCCT
>JBBTPG010000094.1:0-2469 GCA_038066315.1 Chloroflexota bacterium
GCGCCGCCGCTCACCGGCGGGATCAGCGCGACGTGGTCGCCGTCGCGGAGCACATGGTCGGGGGTGACGTAGTCCTCGTCGACCGCACAGACCAGCGTCGGCAGCAACGCTTGCACCACCGGATACTGCGCGCCGAGCGCGTCCCGAAGCTGCCCCACCGTGGCCCCGTCGGGCAGGCGCAGCTCCAGCACCCGCTCGCCGATGAGCTGGTGCAGTCCGGCGAAGAGGCGGACGCTGACGGTGGTCATGCGGGCTCCTGATCTGCTTCCGGTCGGAATCATTGTAGCGGCCGCGCTTGCCATGCGGTGTTTCGGCCGCGGCCGCCCGGGCGTATACTCGCCGCACGATGGTCCACGTGCTCGACCGCGCGTCTCGCGTCGCGCTCGACCTGCTGTTTCCGCCCCGTTGCGCCCTCTGCCGCCGGGGCGGCGCGATGCTGTGCGACGCTTGCGCGGAGGCGTTGCCCCCGGCGGGCGGACGCCGATGCCTCCGGTGCTGGATGCCACTGGCGAAGGATGCCGCCTGCCGTCACTGCACCGTCGAGCCGCCGTCCTTCGCGTCGATCCGCGCTGCGTTCGTCATGGAGGAAGGCGCGCGGCAGCTCGCCCACGCGCTCAAGTACGACGGCATGACCGCGCTCGCCTCGCCGATGGCGGGACTGATCTTCGACCGCCTCGATCCCGGGCCGGCTGATCTTGTCGTACCGGTGCCTCTGCACGGAGGACGCCGGCGTTCGCGCGGGTTCAACCAGTCCGAACTCCTGGCGAAGCACCTTGCCGCGGCTGCCTGGCTGCCGGTCGACGCGCTCGCAGCCCGGCGCGTCCGCGCCACGAAGCCCCTGGCGAAGACGATGCACCGCGACGAGCGGCGGGCGATCGTCGAAGGCGCGTTCGCGGGTGTGCCGGAGCGCCTCGAAGGACGGCGCGTCCTGCTCGTCGACGACGTCGTGACCACCGGCGCGACGCTCGACGCCTGCTCGAAGGCGCTGCTCGCCGCCGGCGCAGCGAGCATACACTGCGTGACCTTCGCCCGCGCCGACTGATCGACGCAGCCCGAGGCCGGGCGTATAGTGCGATTCGGGCCTGGGACTCTCTGAACCTTGGAGCGCACACATGCTGGGTGAGCAAGAAGTCCGCCGGATCGCAGGTACGGTGTTGGCGGCCAGCCGCGCCGACCAGACCGAGGTCGAGGTCTTCGCGAACGACTCCGCGCTCACCCGCTTCGCCAACAACTACATCCACCAGAACGTCGAGCAGACGGACGTCGATGTGCGCGTGCGCGCCGTCATTGGCCGGAAGATCGGCGTTGCCTCGTCGAACGAGACGTCGGACGACGCGCTGGCGCGGCTGGCGGCCCGCGCGTTCGAGCTGGCGCAGCACCAGCGCGAGAACGACGACTTCCGCTCGCTGCCCCGCCCCGCGCCGGTCCCGCAAGCGAGCAGCTACGCCGAAGCGACGGCGCGCTGCGGCCCCGAGGAACGCGCGGGCGTCGTGGGCCAGATCTGCGACGCGTCGTCGCGCGCCGGCCTCACCGCCGCGGGCGCGTTTCACACGACCGCACAGGAGCTGGCCGTCGCGAACTCGCTCGGTGTCTTCGCCTACAACCGCGAGACGCAGGCCGACATCAACACCGTCGTCATGTCCGACACCTCGAGCGGCCACGCCGCGCGCGTCAGCAAGGACGTCGGCGAGATCGACGGCGAGGCGGTCGCGCGCGAGGCCGTCGACAAGGCGCTCCGCGGCGTCAACCCCGCGGCCATCGAGCCAGGCGAGTACGAGGTGATCCTCGAGCCGTACGCCGTCGTCGACCTGCTCGACTTCTTTTCGTACCTCTCGTTCGGCGCGCTGCCGTACATCGAGAAGCGCAGCTTCATGGCCGGGCGGCTCGGTGAGAAGGTGATGGGCGAGGACGTCAGCATCTGGGACGACGCCCTGTCGCCGGATGGCATCCCGTCGCCGTTCGACTACGAGGGCGTCCCGCGCGAGCGCGTGCCGTTCATCGAGAACGGCATCGCGAAAGGCGTCGTCTGGGACAGCTATCTCGCAGGCAAAGTCGGCGGCGACGCGCGCTCGACCGGCCACGCCCTGCCCGCCGGCGTCACGTTCGGCCCCATCCCGCTCAACATGTTCATGGCCACGGGCGACGCGACCCGCGACGACATGATTCGCAGCGTGAAGCGCGGACTCTGGGTCAGCCGCTTCTGGTACACGCGCTCGGTACACCCGCTCAACGTCGTCGTCACCGGCATGACGCGCGACGGCACGTTCCTCATCGAAGCCGGCAAGATCGTCGGCCCGGTGCGCAGCATGCGGTTCACGCAGGGCTACGTCGACGCGCTGAACTGCGTCGACCTCGTCGGCAACGAGCCGATGCTCGTGCTCGGCGACCTCGGCGGCGGCGTGCGCAGCGTGCCGGCGCTGAAGATCGCGAAGTGGAACTTCACCGGCGTCAGTGAGATGTGAGCGGCCC
>JBBTPG010000094.1:2569-4494 GCA_038066315.1 Chloroflexota bacterium
GTCGATGAGCTGCGCGGCTCCTTCGAACAGGCGGCGCACAAGAGCGCGGGCAACGGCCACGTCCAGGACGAAGACAGCCTGGCCGGCAAGCGCCGCCGCGCCGAAGCGCTCGTGGAGCAGATCAACGAGCGCCTCGCCCGCGTCAACGAATGGGGCGTCGAGCTGAAAGGCATCGACGAAGGCCTCATCGACTTCCCGAGCCGCCGTGAGCGGCGGATCGTCTACCTCTGCTGGCGTCTCGGCGAGGACTGCATCAGCTGGTGGCACGAAATCGATACCGGTTTCGCTGGCCGGCAGCCGCTTTAGGATCGCGCGCCCGCTCCTCACGCGCGGTCGGGCGCCTCGCAGCCCTGGTTGTCGACATAAGACCCTCCCGGGCAGGGTATGCTGCTATTGGATAAGTTGCGTCAACTTATGCGCGCTCAGAATTGCGTTAATCGGGCGCGTGCTTGAGAATGACGGCAGATTTCAGGACGCGTTCCCTCTGAAGGCGGTGCAATGGAGCAAACGATCGTCGAAGCGCGCCGCGAGACCGTGTCACGGTCGGACGCCCCCTCGTCACGCGTCATCTGCGAGGCCATCGAGTACGAGACGGTGGCCGCGCTCGAGTTCATCGACATCACCGACGACGTCACGCGCATCGTAGAGGAGTCGGCTATCCAGTTCGGCCAGGTGGCCGTCTTCTCCCAGCACACCACGGCCGCCATCAAGATCAATGAGCACGAACCGCTCCTGCTCCGCGACCTGGCGCGCACCCTGCGCAACTTCGCCCCGCCGAACGCCTACTACGAGCACAACGACTTCTCCCGCCGCACCGTCAACATGAATCCCGACGAGTGCGCCAACGGCCACGCCCACGTCCAGCACCTGTTCCTCGGCACGAGCGAGACCATCCCGGTCGTGGACGGACGCGTGACGCTCGGCGCCTGGCAGCGGATCTTCCTCATCGAGCTGGACCACCCGCGTCTGCGCCGCGTCCTCGTCAGCGTCATCGGTACCACGTAGCCAGGCCATACGCCCGTGACCCACGCCAACACTTCGCCGGACGCCCGCGCGCGCGCGTTCTACGCCATCGCGCACCGCGCCGGCAATAACCTGCACCATCTGGAGCAGGCGCTCGCGGCGGGCGTTGACGCTATCGAGTGCGACTTCTGGCACGATCACGGCCGCCTCGCCTTGCGCCACGAACGCAAGCTGCCCGCCCTGCCCGTCCTCTACGACAAGTGGTACCTGCGCTTCTCGTGGGGCGAGCTGAGCCTGCCCTCGCTGCTGCGCGAGATCAACTTCCGCGCGGAGTTGTTCCTGGACATCAAGTCGTCCACGCCGAAGGCGGCGTCCGTTGTTCTGGACCTCTATCACGACAACGAAGCGATGATGCCGCGCACGATCGTCTCGTCCCCGCAGTGGCGGTTGCTCGACCAGCTTGCCGCCGCCGGCACCGACATGCGGATGTGCTACTCCGTCCGGCATTCCGCCGGCGTCGACGCGCTGTTCCGGCGGTGCCAGCAAGACCTGCCGCCGGCCGGGACGTCGATCCGGCACACGCTCCTCTCCGAGCTCATGGTCGCGCGGCTGCACGCGGCCGGCCTGAAGGTCTTCGCGTGGACGGTCAATACGCCGCATCGCGCCCAGGAGCTGCGCTCGTGGGGCGTCGACGGGATCATCTCTGACGATGTCGAGTTGCTCGCGCGGATCGACGCCGCTCACGACTAGCTGTAGTTGGCGTGATTCCGTTCTAGCAGTATCGAGGCGAGTGTTCAGCACCTTGCTAGCGTCGTGATTCCGAACGATGTTAGCTAACGCGACGCGAAGCGCGTGGCATAGCCGTCTCGGCTGTGCGTCCGGCGATCGAAGAGTCGCCGCGGGAGACAGCCGGACCGACGCGGTACAGCGCCTCGTCTGACGGACTTCCGCCGCGTGCGAGG
>JBBTPG010000095.1:0-1038 GCA_038066315.1 Chloroflexota bacterium
GGGCGACGCGCAGGCGAGCACCGCGGGCTCCGGCCTGGTGCTGGTGAAGCCGAAGCCCGGCCAGTCGGTCGACGAGGCGATCGCGTCGCTGCGGGCGCGCGGGGATGTGGAGTTCGCCGAGCCTGACCACGTCGTATCGATCGCGGCGACGCCGACGGACCCGCTGTACGCCAGTAACCAGTGGAGCCTGCCTCAGATCGGACTGCCGGCCGCGTGGGACACGACGACGGGCAGCGCGAGCGTGATCGTCGCCGTCATCGACACCGGCGTGGACGCCGCGCATCCGGACCTGGCGGGCAAGATCACGAGCGGTGTGAATGCCGGCTACAACTTCGTGGCCAACAGCACCAACACCGCCGACGACCACTACCACGGCACGTTCGTGGCGAGCATCGTCGCCATGAACACGAACAACGGCCAGGGCGGCGCGGGCGTATGCTGGGCCTGCAAGATCATGCCGGTGAAGGTGCTGGATAGCACGGGCAGCGGCAGTACGTTCAACGTGGCGCAGGGCGTCGATTGGGCGGTGTCGCACGGGGCGAAGGTGATCAACCTGAGCCTCGGCTCGACGTCGCCGGACTCCGGGTTGCAGACGTCGGTGGACAACGCGTGGAACGCGGGCGTGATCGTCGTCGCGGCGAGCGGCAACAGCAACGGTCCGGTGATGTGGCCGGCTGCGTACGCGAACGCGATCGCCGTCGGCTCGAACAACCAGGCAGGCGTGCGCTCGACGTTCTCGAACTTCGGCCCTGAGCTGGACATCATGGCGCCGGGCGAGGGCGTGTTCGGCGCGAATTGCACGTGCGGCACACACACCGGCTACTACGCGACCGGCAGCGGCACGTCGTTCGCGTCGCCGCACGTGGCGGGCGTCGCCGGCCTGCTGATCTCGGCGGGCGTCACGGACAAGAACCAGATCCGCAGCCGGTTGTCTTCGACCGCGACGGACATGGATGTGGCGGGCTTCGACAACAACACGGGTTGGGGCCGCGTGAACGCCGCGCAGGCGATAGCCCCGCAGTACAAGGTGACGTGGGG
>JBBTPG010000096.1:0-1925 GCA_038066315.1 Chloroflexota bacterium
GCGTCCGGGTAGGGCTCGCCGTACCCGGACGGACGCTCACTCGACGATGCTCCCCACGCCTCATGCATGAGCGACGACGGCGAACGAAGATCGAACGCGACGAATGTCGCCATCACGCGGGCGGGGCGAGCCCCGCCCCTACACGGACGGGCGTCGAGCGCACAGCGCATTCAGGCGGAACACGACGCATCGTGGTACCGACGCCCGCGCGGACTGAAGTCCACGCTACGAACGACAACTGGCCGCCGACGAGTTGACAAGCCGACGAGCTGACAGGCTGACGGGCCGCAACTACGCCTGCCGCCCCAATTCCCGCGCCCACTCCGGGATCCCCGCGTCCGGCACGGCGTCGTAGTTCGGGAAATACGGCTTGATGTCGAGAACGGGCGTGCCGTCAATCGCGTCCAGCGCTTCGACCCGCAGCACGTTGTGGCGGCGCCGCAAGAGCTTCACCACCGACACGCCGACCGGGCTCGGCCGCACCTGACTCCGCGTCGCCAGCACACCCTGCTCCGGGATGCGCGGATCGCCGCGCGGCGTGACGCGGTGCCGCTGCTCGGCCTCCGGCACCTTGTCGAACGCGAAGACGACGATCACGTGCGAATAGCCTTCGATGCCGTCAAGCGCGTCGGCGAGGTCCTCGCGGACCAGGATGTCGGATCGTACGTCGGCCCAGCCCTCTGTGCGCGGCTGCTTGACGTTGTTGCGCACGACGCCGATCGGCCGCAGCATCAGCGGCTCGCGCGGGATCACACTGCGCCCGATGCCGAAGCGGCGCGAGAACCAGTCGAGGAACTTCAGCCAGAGCGCCTTCACGCGCGCGCGATCGCCGGCGCTTCGACGACGATGCGCAGGTTCTCTGCTGCCGGCATGCCCAGCGTCACCGTGCGGCCGTCGATACCAACCGTGATCGTCGAGTTGTACGACGCCACTTCGAGCACCTTCACCTCCGCGCCGGGCAGGAAGCCGTTGCGCTGGTAGAAGGTCATCAGTTCGTGGTCCTCTTCCGCCGGCTCGTTGATGCCGTCGATAGCGTAGGTCGCGCCGACGTCGGCGGTCGCCAGCGGCCGCGTCTTCGGGCGCGTTGCCGGATCCACGCCCGGCATCGGATTGCCATGGGGGCACGTCGTCGGGTTGCCCAGCGTGGCCATGATGCGCGCTTCAACGCGGGGCGTGATCGTGTGCTCGATGAGGTGCGCCTCTTCGTGCGCGTCAGCCCAGTCGAGCCCGAGGATGTCGACAAGCAGACGCTCCGTGAGCAGGTGGCGGCGTTTGATCGATTCCGCGGCCTCGAGGCCGGCGGGCGAGAGTGTGAGCTCCTTCGAGCCGTCGATCTCGACCAGGCCATCACGGTGCATGCGATGCACCGTGTTCCAGACGGTGGGCGCCGTCACGCCCATCTTCTCCGTCAGGCGGGCCGCGATCACGGCGCGCCCGGCGCGGGTCATGTCGTAGATCTCCATGAGGTAATCCTCAATGGTGGATGACGGTTTGTGCGGCATAGAGCAGGTTCAACCTCGATACACGTCAGGCGAATGGCGCCGATCGACTCGATTATAGCCGACCGGCTCACCTCACGAGGGTATCGTGGCCGGCGTCTCCCCGGAAAAACCGAGGGAGTTCCCCAATACACACGCCCTGACCGCCGGCCTACGATGCCCCTGCTATGAACTGGGATTTCCTTCATCGCTGGTGGATGCCGTTCCTGTGGCTCACGCTCTCATCGCTCATCGCGGTACCGGCGGCGATCTACTTGGAGAACGGCATGCCGCTGCATCAGGGCGCCGAGTTGAACCTGGCCTACGGCCAAAGCTGGGTGCTGCGCGACGAATTCCTCGAATCGATCATCATCTACCTGCTGAACCTCGGCTGCGCCGTCTGGCTGCTCGATTCCGACGGCAGCACGCGCTGGGCGGCGTTCTGGG
>JBBTPG010000097.1:0-9437 GCA_038066315.1 Chloroflexota bacterium
TGTCGAGGTGGTATCTCACTCGATCGACTCGTCATCCTCAGACCAGTCTCCGTAGAAATCGCGCATGACCTCCTCGCCGGAAGGCGCTTTGGGATCGCTTCCGGCGAGTCTCTTGAGAAAGTAGCGCGCCTCTCGTTTCGTCAGCTTGGGGAACGGCGTTTCAGGCGGCTCCGCCATCACCCGTTCGAACTTCTCCGCCAGGGTCTCGCGGCGCGGGTGAACCGATTCAGGTCGGGGCTTTCGTGAGGTGACCATAGCACGTGCATGATACATGAAACCCCAAGCGGCCTGAGGGTCACCTCTGCCTGCGTACGTCCGTCAGTGCTTCCCGCGCGCGCTCTCGAAGATCCCGGAGACGCTCCGTGTCCACGGGGGCTTGCGGCGATGCCTGCATGAATGCTTCGTTGTTCCACACGGGCCAGCGGGGGTTCGGATCGTCGCCGTATCTCGGAAAGAGATGCCAGTGCAGGTGCGCCTCGGAGTTGCCGAGCAGTTCGTAGTTGAGCTTGCGGGGCGCGAATGCGCGGAAGACCGCCTCGGCGACCTGCGCCATCTCATGGAGGAACGTGCTCCGCTCTTCAGGGGGCAGCAGATGAAGTTCCGCGACGCAGCGCTTCGCCACGAAGATCGTGTAACCGGAGTAGATCTGATTGTCGCCAAGGACGGCGTAGCCAGTGTCGAGTTCGGCGATGACGTGGGGGTCGTCCGGCGTGAGACGCTCGATGCGGCGGCAGATGCCGCACGGCTCTGGCATCGTCTATCGCCCCGGCACTTCCATCAGCGGGATGACGTCTTCGAGGGTGTGGCTGACAGCGGTGTACGTGCCGGCTTCCATCTCGGAGATGATCTTCTCGCCTTCTTCGATCAGCGCGCTCATGAACTCCGGCTCGTCGACCGTCTTGACGATCTCGCCCTTGCGGAAGATGACGCCGCGGCCCTTGCCGCCCGCGATCCCCAGGTCGGCCATCTTCGCCTCGCCGGGGCCGTTGACGACGCAGCCCATCACCGCGACGGTGAGGATCTTGCCGCGCTTGGTGAAGTGCTCCTCGACCCTGTTCGCCAGCGGGATCAGCTCGATCTCGATGCGGCCGCACGTCGGGCAGGCGACGAGCGTCGCGCCGCGCTTGCGGAGGTTCAGCGTGTTGAGGATGTCCCAGCAGATCGGCACCTCCTCGACCGGGTCGGCCGCCAGCGAGACGCGCAGCGTGTCGCCGATGCCCTCCGAGAGGAGGATGCCGATGCCGATGGCGCTGCGCACCGACCCGGCGCGCGGCGTGCCCGCCTCGGTGACGCCGAGGTGCAGCGGATACGGCACGAGCTTCGCGAGGCGGCGGTACGCCTCGACCATCGTCGGCACGTCGAACGCCTTCATCGAGATCTTGATGTCGTCGAAGCCGGCCTCGTTGAGGACCTTGATCTCCCACAGCGCCGCTTCGACCATCCGGTCCGGCAGCGACGGCGGCAGCTCTCCCTCGGCGAGCGCGCGGATCGGCGGCAGCGAGCCCGCATTGACGCCGATGCGGATGGGAACGCCGCGTTCCTTGGCCTCGCGCGCGACCTGCTGCACCTTCTCGGGGTCGCGGATGTTGCCCGGATTCAGGCGCAGTCCGTCGAAGCCGCCACGAATAGCCGCGAGCGCCCAGCGGTAGTCGAAGTGGATGTCGGCGATGATGGGCAGCGGCGCCCGGCGGACGATCTCCGGCACGGCGTCCGCCGCCGCCTTGTCGGGGATGGCGATGCGGACGATATCGCAGCCCGCTTCCTTGAGCCCTTCGAGTTGCGCGACGGTGGCGTCGACGTTCTCGGTGATCGTCGAGCACATCGACTGCACGGCGATCGGCGCGTCGCCGCCGATCTGCACGTCGCCGACGCGGACGGGCTTGGATGCGCGCCGGGGGCTCATCATTTCAGCAGGCTGTCTCCGTTGAAGATGCGGATCACGTCGAAGTAGGTGATCACCAGTCCGAACAGGATCATCGCGGCGAATCCGGCTAAGTGTACCAGCGCCTCCTTCTCTGGCGCGATGCGCTTGCCGCGCCGCAACGCCTCGATGAGGATGAAGGTCAGCCGCCCGCCGTCGACCATCGGGATCGGAAGAGCATTCAGCATTGCGAGGCTCATGCTGATCAGCGCCGCGAAGCTGAGCAGGGACAGCCAGCCGGCCTGGTCAACGACCTCGCCTGTGGCCTGGGCGATGCCGACCGGCCCCGTGAACGGCGAATCGCCGTAGCCGCGGATCACGCCCCAGATCTGGTTGCGTGCGAGGATCAGCGATTCGAAGCTCAGCCGGGCGCCGTTCGGGAGCGCCGTCCACGGCGGCTCCGTGCGCCGCTTCGTGGGTACGACGTACGCCTGCGGCGCCGAGAACGTGTAGCACGGGAAGCTCGTCTCGGCGAAGAGCGAGGCTTTCAACGCCTCGGCATCGACCCTGCTCTGGTCGTCGAGACCGCTGCACTGGGCCGCCGTGAGCGGCCGGAAGCCGAAGGCCGCGCCTCCGAAGCAGGAAGCGGGCGCGCCGGGCGCGACGTGCTGCTTGTATTCGGCGAAGTTCTTCTTCGACTGCTCCTCGATCTGCGCCCGCTCGGCAGCGGTCGTGGTCGAGTTCTGCGTGAACGCCGGGCCGACCGTAATGCCGATCGGGCCTTGCGAGCGCTCGACGCCGCATTCGTCGTTATAGGATTTCGGGTTCCAGCGCGAATAGACAGACTTCGTGATCTCCTGCGGCCCTCCGCGCGGGTCGGTGCGCTTGATCGTGAGGTCGATGTTCGATCCCTGGTACAGCCGGAGCAGGTACGACGCGTCCTGCTGGCTGTCGACGTGGCGGCCGTTCACCGCGAGGATCTGGTCGCCCGCGCGCAGATCGGCGCTGGCCGACGGGCTGTTTGGCACGACTTCACCGATGCGCGCCCCCGCGATCGAAACCGTGTGCGGGATCATCAGGCTCGCGGTGAACAGCATGATCGCCAGGATCAGGTTCATAATCACGCCGGCGCCGATGATCACCGTCCGCTTCCACTTCGGCTGCGCCGCAAGGCTTTGCGGGTCGGCCGGGTCTTCCTCGCCCAGCAGGCGGACGAATGCGCCCAGCGGGATCGCGTTTACCGTGTAGTCGGTATCGCGCCAGCGGAAGCCGAACAGGCGCGGCGGAAGGCCGATGCCCGCCTCCAGCACCTTCACCCCGAACATCTTGGCCGTGAGGTAATGCCCCCCCTCGTGCACCACGAGCAGGCCGAGGAGGATGCCGAAGAACGGCAGGATTGAGTGCGTCAGTACGTCCAAATCGCCTCGCCCGCCCCGCGCCAGCGGGGCTCATCCGAATCTACGTTTCGCTGCCCGCGACGGTTCATCGCGCGCGGACGAGCGGCTGTGCGGCCCGCACGCGGTCCATCGCGAAGGCGCGCGCCCACGCATCGGCTTCCAGGATCGCTTCCAGAGAAGGATCGGCCGCGCCGGAATGGGCCGAGAGTGCGGAATCCACCACCTTCGGGATATCTGTGAAGCCAATCGCGCCGAGCGCGAACTGCTCAACCGCCACTTCATCGGCCGCGGCGAGCACTGTGGCCCAGGTGCCGCCCTTCGCGCCGGCTTCGAGCGCCAGGCGCAGGCACGGGTAGCGGCCCAGGTCCACCTCGCCGAAGCTCAACGTCTTCACGCGCGCCAGGTTCAGCCTGGGTACGCCCGCGCTCGCGAGGCGCTCCGGGTAGCTGAGCGCGCACTGGATCGGCAGGCGCATATCCGGCTCTCCCAACTGCGCCTTTACGCTGCCGTCCGCGTACTCGACGAGCGAATGTACGATGCTCTCGCGGTGCATGACGATCTCGATGCGGTCCATCGGCACGTTGAACAACCATCGCGCCTCGATGGCTTCGAAGCCCTTGTTCATCAGCGTCGCCGAATCGATGGTGATCTTGCGGCCCATGTCCCACGTCGGGTGGCGCAGCGCGTCGCGCGGCGTCACGCGATCGAGGTCGCGCACCGGAACGTCGCGGAAGGCGCCGCCGGATGCGGTGAGGATCAGCTTCTCGACGGCGGCGATGTCCTCGCCCCACAGGCACTGCCAGATGGCGCTGTGCTCGCTGTCGACGGGCCGCAGCTCGCCGCCGCCGCGCTCGGCCTCGCGCGTGACAACCTGGCCGGCCATCACCAGCACTTCCTTGTTCGCGAGCGCGACCGCCTTACCCGCGCGCAGCGCCGCGATCGTCGGACCGAGGCCGGCGGCGCCGGCCGTGCCGATCACCACGACCTCGACGTCAGGGTGGACGGCCATCTCCTCCATCGTCGCCCAGCGCGTCTTCTTGCCAGACGCGGCTTTCAGGTCCATGTGGCGCTTGGCGTCCTGGCACCAGACGAAGTCCGGGTGGAACTCGCGCGACTGATCTTCGAGGAGGGTGTGGTTGCTGCCGCCGGCGAGGGCGACGACCCGGAAGTGGCCGGGGAGTTGGCGGATGACGTCGAGCGTCTGGCGGCCGATCGAGCCCGTGGAGCCGAGGATGGCGACGCCCTTGGCGGGTGCGGTCATGCGATCACGGTAGCATATTGGCCGCCGCGAGGGGCATGCTCGCTCTTGCGCTGATGCAGTTCTGGCATCGGGGCGACGGGGGACGATCCACAGAGGTCACAGAGATCAAAAGGGGGTTGAGGTGCGGACTTGGGGGGGAGCTGCGGGGGTCGTGCGAGATGGGCAGCCGCGTCCGCCGCAGGCGGGCGCTACGGGGACGAACGAAGCATGAACGCACCGCATCCCGCGCAGTGCGCCGATCGCGCGGACTGAAGCCCACGCTACACACGTTCGAAAGACCGACATGGCTTGGAAGCGGCGCGTTTGTGCGCAGGGCGACGCCCGCGTCCGCCGCAGGCGGGCGCTACGTCAGCGAACGAGCGCGCTGCGTGGACGAACGGCGTCAGCGCTCACACCACCACCTGCGTGAAGATGTACACCAGCGCGAACGTGAACAGGATCGAGTCGAGGCGGTCGAGGACGCCGCCGTGGCCGGGGATCAGCTCGCTCGCGTCCTTGATGTGCATGCGGCGCTTCATCGCGGACTCCGCGAGGTCGCCGAGCATGGCGGCGAGCGGCAGCAGCAGGCCGAGCAGGGACAGCTTCCACGGCGCGACGCCGAGGTCGAATGCGTAGCCAAAGGCGACGACAGCCACGAAGCCGGCCACCCAGCCGCCGAAGAACCCCTCCCACGTCTTCTTCGGGCTGATGCTGGGCGCGAGCTTGCGGCGCCCGAACGCGCGGCCGGTGAAGAACGCCGCCGTGTCGACCGCGAACGTGCTGAGCACCGTCACGTACACCCACGAGCGGCCGTCGAAGTCGAGGTCGCGCAGCAGCACGAGGAAGCTGCCGAGGACGCCGACGTACCAGACGCCGCCGGCGATCCAGACCGCGTCGGCCAGGGCGCCGTCCTCCGTGGGGTTCAGTGCGGCCGCGATCGGCGGGATGATCAGCGCGACGCCAAGCCACGCGTACCACTCGTAGTCGCCGAGGTGCGCGCCGACGGCGACGCCCGCGACGAGCAGCGCCGTGAGTAGGGACACCGGCTCGATCCAGTCGCGGCGCGCGTGGTTGAACTCGATCGACGCGATGGCGAGCGCTGCCGCGACGACGGCCACATACCAGTTGCCGCCCAGGTAGATGAGGCCGAGGATGACGGGCATACCGACGGCGGCGCTGGCCGCCCGTTGAGCTAGCAAGCGCGGCTCACTTGTGCGCGGGCGGTTTCGCGCGGTCCGCCGCCTCGATGCCGCCGAAGCGGCGCTCGCGACGTGCGTAGGCGTCGAGGGCGCGGTCGATCTCGGCCTCGTCAAAGTCAGGCCAGAGCGTCGGCGTGGCGTAGAACTCCGCGTAGGCGGACTGCCAGAGCAGGAAATTCGAGAGCCGCATCTCGCCGGCGGTGCGGATCACCAGGTCCGGATCGCCGATCTCGGACGTGTAGAGGTACGACGAGAAGAGCGCCTCATCGATGCGGTCGGGCTTGACGCGGTCGGTGACGACGCGGCGCACGGCATCGATGATCTCGTCGCGGCCGCCGTAGTTGAAGGCGAGCGCGACCGTCATCCGGTCGTTGTCCTTGGTCAATGCGATCGCCTGCTCGACCTTCTCGCGGATCTTCGGCTCCAGCGGGTCAAGGCGGCCGATGTGGACGAGGCGGACGCCGTTCTTGTGCAGTTCCTTGATCTCCCGGTTGATGACGCGCGGGATCAGCCGCATCAGCGCCGAGACTTCGCGCCGCGGCCGCGTCCAATTCTCCGTGGAGAACGCGTACAGCGTCAGCACTTCGACGCCGCGCTCGCCGAACGCCTCGATGATGCGGCGGATGTTCTCGGTGCCGGCGCGATGTCCCGCCTGGCGCGACAGGCCGCGCTGCTTTGCCCAGCGGCCGTTGCCGTCCATGATCAGGGCGACGTGCCGCGGCACCCTGCGAGGCGCCGGCCTTCGCTTGTCGGCCACGAGCACCGGTGCGGGCGCGGCAGGGGGCACCGCTCCGTTGAGAGCGTGTCCGTTGACCGGCTTTGCTTTCTGACGTAATCGCACGTTGGCTCAATCCGTCGCGGGCCGCGGCGCTCCGGCTGAGCGCGGCGGGTGCGCGCGCCTACACTTCGAGCAGCTCTTGTTCCTTCGCGTGCCCGTGCCTGTCGACTTCGGCGATGTACCTGTCGGTAATCTTCTGCAGCCGCGCCTGTGCGCCGCGCTCGTCGTCGTCGGTGATCGCTTTGTCGTGCTGCGCCTTGCGCAGGTGGTCGAGCGAGTCGCGGCGGACGTTGCGGACGGCGATGCGCGCGTCCTCGGCCTTCTTGTGGACGGTCTTCACCAGCTCCTTGCGCCGGTCCTCGGTGAGGGGCGGCACGACGAGGCGGATAATGTTGCCGTCGTTCGTCGGCGTGAGGCCCAGGTCGGACTTCTGGATCGCCTTCTCGATCGTGCCCAGCTGCGTCTTATCCCACGGCTGGATCGTGATGAGGCGCGGCTCAGGCGCGTGGATCGCGGCCATCTGGTTCAGGGGCGTCGGTGTGCCGTAATACTCTACCTTCAGCGTCTCGACCAGCGCCGGGCGGGCACGGCCGGTGCGCACGGTGTCGAGGTCGCGGTCGAGTGCGCTGACGGCGCTCTGCATCCGGTGTTCTGCGTCATTGAGAATCCCGTCGATCATGTGCTGGCGACTCCTCCAAACGGCGTCATGGTACCGCACTGGCGCGTCCGCCGGAGGCGGGCCGCGCATCGCGGCGCGGGCTATACCTTCGCCGGATCCAGCAGCGACTCCACGGAGCCGACATGCGTGCCGATATCGGCCCCGCGCGCGGCATCGACGATACCGTTTGGCGAAGCGACGTCGAACACGACGATCGGCAGATCGTTCTCCATGCAGAGCGAGATCGCGGTGCTGTCCATGACCTGCAGCCGCCGGCTGAGCGCGTCCATATACGAAAGTTTCGAGAACCGGCGCGCGTCCGGCTGCTTGCGCGGGTCGGCGTCGTAGACGCCGTCCACGCGGTTCTTCGCGACGAGCAGCACGTCCGCGTCGATCTCGATCGCGCGGAGGGCGGCCGCGGTGTCGGTGGTCATGTACGGGTTTCCGGTGCCGGCGGCGAAGATGACCACGCGATGCTTCTCGAGGTGCCGCATGGCGCGGCGGCGGATGTACGGCTCCGCCACCTGCTGGATCGGGATCGCCGTCTGCATGCGCACGTCGCCGCCCACGTGCTCGATCGCGTCCTGCAACGCAAGGCCGCTGATCACCGTCGCGAGCATGCCGGCGTAGTCGGCGGTCGCGCGGTCCATGCCGGTCTGGCTCGCTGTCGCGCCGCGCCAGAAGTTCCCGCCGCCGACGACGACGGCCACCTGCACGAGGTCGCTCGCGGCCTTGATCTGGGTGGCGATGCTGTTGACGCTGGCCGGGTCGATGCCGAAGGCCGCGGGGCCCATCAGGGCTTCGCCGCTGACCTTCAGCAGGATGCGCTTGTACGGCGCCTCGGCCATGCCAGGCTCCTACTGCCCCAGTTCGAACCGCGTGAACCGGCGAATGCGGATGTTCTCGCCCGTCGCGGCGATCGCTTCCTTCACCAACTGCTCGATGGTGCGCGAACTGTCCTTGATGAACGGCTGCTTCATCAGCACCGTCTCTTCCAGCGAGCCTTCGGCGTCCGGCGGAAGCTGGTCCTCGGTGATCGCGAGCGTCGTCGGGATGCCGGCGATCTGCAGCGCGACGTCGTGTACCAGGTTCTTGAACGTATCCGTGCGCGCGACGAAGTCCGTCTCGCAGTTCACCTCGACGAGCACGCCGATGCGTCCGCCCGCGTGGATGTACGAGTCGACGAGCCCCTGGCCCGTCTCCCGGCCGGCCTTCTTCTCCGCGCTGGCGATCCCCTTCTCGCGCAGGACCTTCACGGCCTTTTCGACGTCGCCGCCGGTTTCGTCGAGGGCCTTCTTGCAGTCCATGACGCCCGCGCCCGAAAGGTCGCGAAGCTGCTTGACTGCGTCTGCTGTTACTGCCACGAGTCTCTTCCTCTCCGCGGGCGCAGCAGGCTGCGCCCCTACATTCTTCAGCTCGCGAGTGGCCGGTTAGGCCTGAGGCGCGGATGCCGGCTCGGCGTAGCTCACGGCCTTCGGCTCCGGGTCGTCGGGCGACGCCGAGAAGGTGCCGCTGGCGATCGACGCCATGTCGAGACCCTCCGTATCGTCCGCCTCGGCCGCGTAGCCCTGCAGGTTGCGGCCCTCAAGCACCGCGTCCGCGATCTTGCTGGCGATCAACTTCACGGCGCGGATCGCGTCATCGTTCGACGGGATCGGGTAATCGATTTCGTCCGGATTGCAGTTCGTATCGCACATGGCGATGATCGGGATGCGCATGCGCATCCCTTCCGTGACGGCGATGCGCTCCATGGGGGGGTCCACGATGAAGAGCGCCGCCGGCAGCCGCTTCATGCTCTTGATGCCGCCGAAGTAGCGGTTCATCTTCTCGATCTCTTCCATGAGCTTGCCGGCTTCTTTCTTGATCAGCAGGCCCAGTTCGCCGCGGTCCCGGCGGTCTTCGAGCCGGATCAGGTGGTCGATGCGGCTCTCCATGGTCTGGAAGTTGGTCAGCGTGCCGCCAAGCCAGCGGTTCGTCACGTACGGCATGCCGCAGCGCGCCGCTTCCGCCTCGATGGACTCCTGCGCTTGCTTTTTTGTGCCGACGAACACGATCGTCTCGCCCCGCGAGGCCACGCCGCGCGCGAAGTCCATCGCCTGCTTCAAGAGCGGCACCGTCTGCTGGAGGTCGATGATGTGGATCTTGTTGCGCTCGGTGAAGATGTAGGGCTTCATCCTCGGGTCCCAGCGATGTGTCTGGTGGCCGAAGTGGACGCCTGCTTCCAGGAGCGCCTTCATGGATACCGAGGGGGTAGGGGCAGCCGTGGTCATAGCACAATCCTTCCGGACATAAATTTGAGGCCGT
>JBBTPG010000098.1:0-4905 GCA_038066315.1 Chloroflexota bacterium
CCGCGCCCCGGCGTCACGCCGCCCACGACCTTCGAGCCGTAGTCGAGGCACTCGCGCGTCATGCTCACGGCCTCGCGCCCCGTGATGCCCTGGATGATGAACGTCGTGTTCTCGTCTACGAGGATGCTCATCTAGGCTCCCGCCTTCACCTTCTCGACCGCGCGCCGCGCCGCCTCGGACATCGGCACGGTGCGGTCGGCGTAGTCGACGCCGTACTTCTCAAGGATCTTGAACCCCTCTTCCTCCCAAGATCCGGGGATGCGGAAGATGGCGATCTTCTCCGCCGGGTCGTAGCCGCTCTCGACGACGCCCTTGATCACGCCGCGCGCGACGATATCGACGCGGGTGTTGCTGACGACGTTCATGATCACGCAGATCTTCTCGACGCCCGGCTTGCTGAGGATCAGCTTCGTCAGCTCGCACGCCTTCTTCACGCTCGGGTTGCCGCCGATCTCGCAATAGTTCGCTGGCTTGCCGCCGTGCTTCCGCAGCGCGTCGAAGATCGTCAGGCTGCCGCCGCCCGCGCCGATCACGCAGCCGAGGTTGCCGTCGAACTCGACGACGCGCCCCGCGACGCCGCGGTGGTCCGACGCGTCGACCTCGGCGCCGCGCATCTCGAAGTCCGTCGGCGGCCGCGCCAGCCGCGTCTCCTCGCGCCCGATGCCCAGCTCGTCGAGCACGGCCGACTGCTGGTCGCGCGCCTCCTCCTCCATGTCGCAGTGCGAATCGAGTGCGATGAAGCTGCCGTCCTCGAGCTGCGCCAGCGGGTTGATCTCGGCCAGCGTCAGGCCGTAGGTGAGGAACGCCTTCGCCAGCCGAGCGATGATGCGGCTGAGCTGGTTCAGCTCGTTGCCGCTGATGCCCAGCGATGCCACCAGCTCCTTGAACTTGAACTCCTGCAGCGGCTGGAACGTCGAGAAATGGACGCGCGCGACGTGTTCGGGGTCCTTTTCCGCCACCTCTTCGATATCGATGCCGCCCATGTCGCTGAAGATCGCCACCGGCAGTTTCGCGACGGCGTCGTAGATGACGCCGGCGTAGTATTCCTTCTGCACCGGCTGCTTCGAGTCGATGAGCACGCAGCGCGGCATCTGGCCGCCGATCTCGAGCTTCAGGATGTGCTCCGCCGCCGCACGCGCCTCGTCCGGCGTTGCTGCGAACTTCACGCCGCCCGCCTTCATGCGGCCGCCGCTCAGCACCTGCGACTTCAGCACCACCTCGCCGCCGACGGACGCCGCGATCCGCGCCGCCTCATCGGCGGACGTCGCCGTCCCGCCTTTAGCGACCGGCACGCCGGCCTTGCCCAGCAGCGCCTTCGCTTCGAACTCGTAGAATCTCATTCGTGTTCCTCTGGGTTGTCGACGACCAGACTGGCCGCCAGCGCGACGTCGATCATACGACGGTCGGAGGTCACGACGACCGCCCCGTTCTCGCCCGACTGCCGCGCCAGCATAAACGACTGTTGCGCAGTCGCAAGGTGTATGGCGTCGAGCGTCCGCAGCATCGGCACGGCGAGACCTTCCAGCAGAATCTGCGATGCCGCTTCGAGTATCACCTGGTCAACGGGGATCACTGACCACCACAGTGCATGGCGTATGAAGGTTCGATACTCCTCCACTCGCTGGGCAGCTGAGACGCCACCCTCGCGACTGCGCCGGCCAAGCGCCGACGCAACTTCCGCGAAACTGAGCATCGAGATCGCGACGTTCTGCGCGGAGACGAGTTCTGATACCCACGCCGATCCGCGCTCCGCGAGATAGGGCTTCGCCAGCGCGCTTGAATCAAGGTAGTACAGCGTCAAGATCTAGTACCGGCTCGACTCGCGCTCTTCGATGATCGTCTGCGAAAGCGGCGGGTCGAGCACGGGCATGCTCGCGCGAAACGCCGCCAGATCGAAATCGTCCGGCAGCGGCGTAAGCCAGTCGCCCCAGACGGCGGGGTCAAGTTTCACCGAAATCGGCGCCAGCGCGAGACGGATTCGTTCGCGGCGGTCCGCCGCATCATCCCGCGGATGCCGGCGCCCCAAACCCAGCGCGTGCCGCAGCCCCGACACGATGGAGCCCGCGTTACCAGCAAGGAGCGCAAACACGCCGAGCACGACAGCCAGACCAAGAGTGTTTCGTCTCATATCCCTAGTATCGTACCGAATTCGCCTTCTCGCGCGGGCCGGATCATCCAAACTCCAACGTCTAACATCCACCCGGCCGGCTACGCGACCCTGCCCATCACCTCAAGGATGTCGTACCCCGACACTTCCTTCGACTTCGCCGATAGCTCCGCCAGGTACTCCGCCGAGACCTTGCCGGCCTGCACGGCCTTCGCCAGGTCCATCAGCATGCCCTTCGTCGTCGCTTCGTCGTAGAACTCGCCCGTCTCCGGATCGGCGATCGAGCCACCGCCGAGGCGGTGGTACACCTCCAGCGAGCGCTTCGTCTTCTCGATCTGCTCGTCGTCCGGCGTGAACACGTCATTCGCGATCTCGGCCTGCTGCGGGTGGATCACCCACGTGCCGTCCATGCCGAGGTCGCGCGAGCCTTCGTTTTTCTCGCGCAGCTGCTGCTTGATGATCGCGGCCTCCTCGGGCGGCGTGTCGGGGCGGATCAGCCGCAGGAAGGCGTTGTCGACGACGTGCAGCGCGGCCGCCTTCGCCGCGACCGCCGTCGCCTGCTTGGCGTAGTGGAAGTTGCGGTTCTGGTTGTCGATCATCTCGCGCACGCCCATCGTCGAGCTGAAGTCGGCGATGCCGAAGATCAGCCCCGCCATGCGCGTCGACGCGGTCGCGATCTGATACGCGTTGATGACGGCCAGCGGCGTCTCGATCAGCGCCTCGATCTGGACGTGCGTCGTCCAGCCGCCCTGCTCCTCGAGCGCGTCGAGCAGCCGCGACAGGTGGACGATGTCGTCGTGCGTCTCGGTCTTCGGCAGGATGATGCCGTGAAACTTGTCCGGCGCGCCGAGCATGATCGCCTGCACGTCGCCCAGGAAGTACTTCGAGCGGATGTTGTTCGGCCGGATGGCGATGACTTTGTTGCCGAAGTCGATCGTGTTCAGCGCCTCGACCAGCGTCTTGCGGCTCGGATCGCCCTTGAACTCGTACGGGCACGCATCCTCGAAGTCCGGCATCACGTGGTCTACCAGCGCCTTGGCGGCGTTCTGGTTCATCTTCAGCGTGTGGCATGGATACGTCAGCTCCGTGCGCGGAATCACGAACCGCTTCTGCTTCTGCATGATGTACATGGCTGGTCTCCTGGTCGTTGGTCGTTGGTTACTTGCGACGTGGCGCGGACCTTCCAGCCCGCGCGGTCGTCGTTAGATTACTAGTCTCCGTTCATCGCTCGATCCCGCTTCCCGCTTCAACTTCCAGCGCACAGCGCCCGCGCGATCACCTTCAGCTCCAGCGTCGCCTTTACGCCCTCGAAAATCGGCAGCACCTGCGCGTCGACGACGTAGCGGCTGATGCGGTCCTCTTCGGCGTAGCCCCAGCCGCCGTGCAGGAGCTGCGACTCCTGCGTCGCCCACACCGCAACGTCCGACGCGAACAGCTTCGCCATCGCCGGTCCGAGCGGCGCGCGCGCTTTCGGGTCGGTCTCGCGCGCGACGTCGTACGTGAGCTGGCGCGCCGCGGCGATGCGCGTCGCCATCAGGCCGATCTTGTACTGCGTGAGCTGGTACTCGCTGATCGGCCTGCCGAACTGCACGCGCTGCGTCGTGTACTGGCACGCCTTCTCGAGCGCGGCCTGCGCCACGCCGAGCGCGCGGCCGCCCGTCTGCAGCCGGCCGATCGCGAAGCCGCCGAGCGTCAAGTAGAAGCCGCGGCCCTGCCCGCCCTCTTCGCCGACGAGGTTCTCGGCCGGCACGAAGTAATCCTCCAGGTTCAAGATGTACGAGTGCATGCCGCGGTAGCCCGGCGTCGGGATCGCCTCGCCCGTCAGCAGGCCGCCGGTCGCCTGCCTGCACTCGAACTTGTGGTCGTACGATACGTCTTTCGGCACGATGAACAGCGACAGCCCGGCGTAGCCCTTGCTCGCGTCCGGGTCCGTGCGCGCGAGCAGCGCCAGCACGTTCGCGCGGCCGGCGAACGTCCCCCACGCCTTCGCGCCGTTCAGCAGCCAGCCCTTCACGCCGCCGACTTCCGCCGGCGTCGCCTTGCACTGCACCGACGCCACGTCCGAGCCGATGTCCGGCTCCGTCACGGAGATGCCGACGAGCACCTCGCCTGTCGCGAGCTTCGGCAGCCAGTGCTGCTTCTGCGCCTCGGTGCCGCCTTCGAGCAGGGCGCGCGTCAGGATCTCCGAGCGTGTCAGCAGGCTGCCCGCGATCAGCGAGGCCTGCGATAGCTCTTCGGTCAGAACGATCATCGTCAGATAGCCCATCTCCGTGCCGCCGTACGTGTCCGGCACCGACGAACCGAAGAAGCCAAGCTCCGCGTACTGCTTGATCAGCGAGTCCGGGATGAGCATGTCATCGCGATGGATGCGGTCCGCCAGCGCGAGGCCGTCCTCCTCCTTCAGCACTTCCTGCTTCGCGAACTGCCGCGCGAACGTCCGCGTCTGCGCCGCGTCGTCGTTCTCCAGCTCGACGTTGTTGGCCCCGCGCGCATCGATCACGCGCGCGCCGATGCCGCGCAGCCGCGCGTCGTCGAGCCCGGCGCGGATCAGCGCTCGCACCTCGTCGGTCGTCTCGGGCACGTCGGCGAAGTCGCCGGGGTGCGCCTGCATGATGCCGAGGATCTTCTGCGTGACCTCGGCCGCGTAGGCGAACGCCTCGTCCTCGCTTAGCGCGTCGGCGCGGCCGGAGGCGGCCAGCCGCCCCGCGTAGCCGACGAGCGACCGCGCCGCGCGGGCCTCCGTGGCGAGCACCGCCAGCCGCTCGCACAGCACCTGGTGGTCGTCGATCTTCGCGCCG
>JBBTPG010000099.1:0-1149 GCA_038066315.1 Chloroflexota bacterium
GGGCCGTCGTAGATGCGGGCGGCGCGGGCGTTGCGGTACATGCTCTCCAGCGGCGTGTCGCCGCTGACGCCGCGCGCGCCGTGCACCTGGATCGCCCGGTCGATGACGTCGTGCAGCACCTTCGCGCCGAAGAACTTGATGATCGAGATCTCGACGCGCGCCTCGTCGCCGGAGTCGATCTTCTGCGCGGCGTGCATCGTCAGCAGGCGGCAGGCCTGGATCTCGGCGGCGGAGTCGGCGATCCAGTTCTGCACCGTCTGCTTGTCGGCCAGCGGCACGCCGCCGACCTCGCGCTTGAGCGCGTAGTTGCACATGATCTCGAACGCGCGCTGCATCTGGCCGAGCCAGCGCATGCAGTGGTGGATGCGCCCCGGCCCCAGCCGCCGCTGCGCGATGCGGAAGCCGTCGCCGACCTCGCCCAGCACGTTCGTCACCGGCACGCGCACGTTGTCGTAGATGATCTCGCAGTGCGCGCCCTCGGTCTCGCCCATCACCGGCACCGGGCGGATGATGTTGAAGCCCGGCGTATCGGCCGGCACGATGATCTGGCTCATACGGCGATGCGTCTCCGCGTCCGGGTCGGTGACCGCCATGACAATGGCGAACTTCGCGCCGATGGCGCCGCTGGTGAACCACTTGTGGCCGTTGATCACCCACTCGTCGCCGTCGCGCACCGCGCGCGTGCGCAGACCCGTCGGGTCGGCGCCCGACACCTCCGGCTCCGTCATCGAGAAGCACGACCGGATCTCGCCCGCGACGAGCGGCTTCATCCACCGCTCTTTCTGGTCCGGCGTGCCGAACTGGTGGAGGATCTCGGCGTTGCCGGTGTCCGGCGCGGCGGAGCCGAACGCGCGCGGCGCGTACGGGCTGCGGCCGAGGATCTCGTTGATGAACGCGTACGGCAGGAACCCCGTCCCGGTGCCGCCCGCCTCCGGCCCGATGAACACCGCCCACATGCCCATCGCCTTCACGCGCGCCTGCAGGTCTTTCATCAGCGCCTCGGAGTTGGCGTTGTGCTCCGAGAGCGCGGGCTCGTTCGGGATGATGTGCTCGTCGACGAAGGCCTTCACCTTCGCGCGCTGCGCCTTGATCTCGGGGGAGAGGGTGAAGTCGATCATGGGGGGCTCCTGGTAGTGGGTAGTTCGTAGT
>JBBTPG010000100.1:0-2538 GCA_038066315.1 Chloroflexota bacterium
TTCGTCACCTTCGACGGATCATCGACCATGCCGGCGAGGATGCGCGCCTCGTGGATGCCCGACTGCCAGAGCTGCTCGGCGAGCGCGTGGTCGCGGCCGGCGCGCTTCGCGATGGCGCGCAGCGTCGGGATGTTGACGCCGAGCGTGTTCGTGCTGGCGATGCCGTAGCGCGCCATGCCCTCGACGTTCTTCGGGTTGGCGTGGGATCGGAGTTCGGCGAGGATTTCTTCGGCGGTCATCGGAACCACAGATTACACAGATTTCACAGATCGGGAGGGGCGAAGCGGCGTGAACGGCGGCGGAATGGCGCCGTGGGACGCGCACCTCACCCCGGCCTGTCTCCCGCGGCGACCCTTCGGTCGGCCTCTCCACGACATGGAGAAGGGGGTCGTATCGACGCGTGTGCCGTTCACGGTGGCCACAATGCCAAACGGAAACGCGAGCTGAACAGCCCGCGCCACGTCGATTAGCCCATCTGTGCAATCTGTGTAATCTGTGGTTCCCGTCCGCCCCCGTTACCCCTTGCGGGCGTCGCGGGCGCGGTCGCCGGCGCCCAGCATGCGCTTGCGGATGCGGAGGCTCTTCGGCGTCACTTCCAGCGATTCGTCGTCGCCGATCCACTCGAGCGCCTGCTCCAGCGACATCTTGCGCGCGGGGAAGAGGTGCGCCGCGATGTCCGACGTGGACGAGCGGATGTTGGTGAGCTTCTTTTCCTTGGTGATGTTCACCGCGATGTCGCCGTCGCGCGCGTTCTCGCCGACCACCATGCCCTCGTACACCTTGTCGGTGGCTTCGACGAACATCTCGCCGCGCTCCTGCGCGTGCTCGATGGAGTACGCCGTCACGATGCCGGTGCGGTCAGCGACCAGTGCGCCGTTGACGCGATGTTCGATCTCGCCCTGCCACGGCTCGAAGCCGTCGAACAGGTGGTTGAGCAGGCCGGTGCCGCGCGTGTCGGTGAGGAACTGGCTGCGGAAGCCGATGAGGCCGCGCGACGGGATGCGGAACTCCAGGCGGACGCGGCCGGTGCCGTGGTTCACCATGTTCGACATGCGCCCCTTACGGCTGGCGATCTTCTGCGTGACGATGCCGACGTAGTCCTCCGGGCAGTCGATGACCAGGTGCTCCATCGGCTCGTGCTTCTTGCCGCCGACCTCGCGCGTGATCACCTGCGGCTTGCTGGCCGTCAGCTCGAAGCCTTCGCGCCGCATCGTCTCGATGAGGATCGCCATCTGCAGCTCGCCGCGGCCCGACACCTTGAACGTGTCGGCGGAGTCGCCCTGCTCGACGTGGAGCGCGACGTTCGTGAGGATCTCGCGCTCGAGGCGGTCCTTCAGGTTGCGCGACGTGACGAACGTGCCTTCCTGCCCCGCGAACGGCGAGGTGTTGATCGAGAACATCATGCTGACCGTCGGCTCGTCGACCGACACGCGCTCGAGCGGGCGCGGGTCATCCGGGTCGGTGACCGTGTCGCCGATCGTGACGTCGTCGAAGCCGGCGATGGCGACGATGTCGCCCGGACCCGCCTCGGCGACCTCAGCGCGCTCGAGCCCCTCGAACCCGTAGAGGTAGGTGATGCGGCCGCGCTCGACCGAGCCGTCCTCGCGCACGAGGCCGACGTCTTGCTTCGCCCGCAGCGTGCCGTTGACGATGCGGCCCACGGCAAGGCGCCCCACGAAGTCCGAGTAGTCGAGGTTCAGGATGAGCATCTGCAGCGGCGTCTCGGCGTCGTACTGCGGCGCCGGAATGGCGCGGATGATCTCCTCGAAGAGCGGCTGCAGCTTGTGGTCTTCGCCGTCCGGCGTCGTGCGGCAGATGCCGTCGCGGGCGATCGTGTAGAGGACCGGGAACTCGAGCTGGCCCTCGTGCGCATCCAGGTCGATGAACAGGTCGTAGATCTCGTTCAGCACTTCCTGCGTGCGCGCGTCCTTGCGGTCGATCTTGTTGATGACGACGATCGGCGTCAGGTTGAGATCGAGCGCCTTCTTCAGCACGAAGCGCGTCTGCGGCAGCGGGCCCTCGCTGGCGTCGACGAGCAGCAGCACGCCGTCGACCATCTTCAGCGTGCGCTCCACCTCGCCGCCGAAGTCGGCGTGGCCGGGCGTGTCGACGATGTTGATCTTGTACTTGCCGAAGCGCACCGACGTGTTCTTCGCGAGGATCGTGATGCCCTTTTCGCGCTCCAGGTCGTTGGAGTCCATGACGCGCTCGACGACTTCCTGGTTCTCGCGGAAGACGCCGCTCTGCCACAGCATCGCGTCGACCAGCGTCGTCTTGCCGTGGTCGACGTGGGCGATGATGGCGATGTTGCGGATGTCTTCGCGCTGGGCCATGGTGGCCGCCTTCTCGGGTGCTTCGGTCTGGGCCGTGGTCATGCTGCTCCTTCGATTGTCGTTCGGTTACGCGTTATGTTCGGCATCGGCGCGCCAGCCAGCATCAGCCCGGCCCTTACGGGCCGGCGTTGGGGACGTCCCCCCGATTCCGAACAACGCGGTCGTGGGAGATTCAGACGATGCCCCTCAGGATACCGGATTCGCC
>JBBTPG010000101.1:0-2903 GCA_038066315.1 Chloroflexota bacterium
ACCTCGACAAGAAGAAGAAGCACACGATCGAGGTCGTCGTCGACCGGCTGATCACGGAGGGGCGCGAGGGCGAAGGGTCGGCGTCGAGCGCGAGCCGGCTGTCGGACAGCGTCGAACAGGCGCTGAAGCTCGGCGGCGGCACGGTGCTGGTGGACATCGAGGGGCCCTCACCCCCAGTCCCTCTCCCACAAGGGGAGAGGGGGGCACGGTCCAAGCAGCGAGTCGGCGCGGCGACGGTACGTCTGGCGCCGAACGCGGGCGGGGCGAGCCCCGCCCCTACACGGAGAGCGGCCTCTCCACCTGAGGGAGAGCGACCGGCGGTGGCGGCGGAACGCGAAGAGCGGATGTACTCCGAGCACTACGCCTGCGCGTTCGACGGCACGAACGTCGGCGAGCTGGCGCCGCGCAACTTCAGCTTCAACAGCCCGCACGGCGCCTGCCCGGAGTGCACGGGCCTGGGCGTGAAGATGGAGATCGACCCGGCGCTCGTCATCCCGGACTGCGGCGTGTCGGTCGAAGAGGGCGCGATCGCGCCGTGGTCGCGCGCGGCGGCGACGAACACCTGGTACATGCGCATGCTGCAGGCGGTGGCGAAGAAGCACGGCTTCCGCCTCAACGTGCCGGTGAAGGAGATGCAGCAGCAGCACATCGACCTGATCCTCTACGGCGATGAGGACCCGATCACGCTGAAGTACACCGCGAGCGGCGGCCACACGAACAAGTGGGACACGACGTTCGAGGGCGTCATTCCGAACCTCCAGCGCCGCTACAAGGAGACCGACTCCGACTACATCCGCGGCGAGATCGAGCGCTACATGGCGGCGGTGCCGTGCGGCGCCTGCAAGGGCGCCCGCCTCCGGCCGGAGATCCTCGCCGTCACGGTCGCCGGCCTCAACATCCAGCGCGTGACGTCGATGGACGTGCGCGAGGCGGTCGAGTGGGTGGAGCGGCTCTCGGGCCACGATACGCCCCTGAGCGAGCGCGAGCAGTTGATCGCGCGGCAGATCTTGAAGGAGATCCGCGCGCGGCTGACGTTCATGTTCGACGTCGGCCTCGACTACCTGTCGCTCGACCGCAGCGCGGGCACGCTTTCCGGCGGCGAAGCGCAGCGCATCCGGCTGGCGACGCAGATCGGTTCGAGCCTGATGGGCGTGCTGTACGTCTGCGACGAGCCGAGCATCGGCCTCCACCCCGTCGACGACGAGCGGCTGATCAAGACGCTGGAGCGGCTGCGCGACCTGGGCAACACCGTGCTGATCGTCGAGCACGACGAGTCGATGATGCGCGCGGCCGACCACATCGTCGACATGGGGCCGGGCGCGGGCGAGGCGGGCGGGCGCGTCGTGGCGGAGGGACCGATCGAGGCGATCATGGCGTGCGAAGGCTCGATGACGGGCGCGTACCTCTCCGGACGGCGTCAGGTGCCGCTGCCGGAGAGCCGGCGGCCGGGCACGGGGCACGCGATCCGCATCGAGGGTGCGCGCGAGAACAATCTGAAGAACATCGACGTCGAGATCCCGCTCGGCAAGTTCGTCTGCATCACCGGCGTCTCGGGCTCGGGCAAGAGCACGCTGATCAACGACCTGCTGTACAAGCGCGCCGCGCAGGACCTGTACAACGCCCGCGAGCGGGCGGGGAAGGTCGATGCGATCCGCGGGCTGAACTTCATCGACAAGGTCGTGGACATCGACCAGTCGCCGATCGGGCGGACGCCGCGGTCGAACCCGGCGACGTACACGGGGCTGTTCACGCCGGTGCGCGAGATGTTCGCGTCGGTGCCGGAGGCGCGGCTGCGCGGCTACTCGCCGGGGCGCTTCTCGTTCAACGTGAAGGGCGGCCGCTGCGAGGCGTGTTCGGGCGACGGCTACATCGAGATCGAGATGCACTTCCTGCCGGACGTGACGGTGCCGTGCGAGGTGTGCAAGGGCAAGCGCTACAACCGCGAGGCGCTGGAGATCACGTTCAAGGGCAAGAGCATCGCCGACGTGCTCGACATGACCGTCGAGGAAGCGCTGGGGTACTTCGAGCACATCCCGGCCGTGCGGCGGAAGCTCGAAACGCTGCACGACGTCGGCCTCGGCTACATCCGCCTCGGCCAGCCGGCGACGACGGTGTCCGGCGGCGAAGCGCAGCGCATCAAGCTCTCGACGGAGCTGTCGAAGCGCTCGACGGGGAAGACGCTCTACATCCTGGACGAACCGACGACGGGCCTCTCGTTCGAGGACACGCGCGCGCTGCTCGTCGTGCTGCAGCGACTGGTGGACGGCGGCAACACCGTCGTCGTCATCGAGCACCACATGGACGTGGTCAAGAACGCGGACCACATCATCGACCTGGGGCCGCTGGGCGGCGACCGCGGCGGCCGCGTGATCGCGGAGGGCACGCCGGAGGAGGTGGCGCTCGTCGAGCACAGCTTCACGGCGCAGTACCTCCGCAAGCTGCTGCCCACGGAGCGGCTCGCGGAGGCGAAGCGTGCGGCGAAGCGGAGTGGTGCGCTAAAGACGGCGCCGCCGTCGCCCGCGAGGGCGCGCGCTGTGAACGGCAGGTCAAGAAATGTGGCACAGCCGTCCCCGGCTGTGAGGGGCTCTAGCACGAATGGGAAGAAGCCCGCGGCGGCGGCGAGCGGCCGCAAGGCCGCATCGAAGAACGGCCGCGCGAAGGCAGCAGCCGCGAAGGGGCGGCGATGACGAAGGCCGAATTGCTTGATGCCATTCGCCGCGACCGCGCGACGCTCGATGCGCTCGTGACGTCGCTCAGCGAGGCGCAGATGATCGCGCCGGAACTCGACGCGGGCTGGTCGGTGAAAGACGTGCTGGCGCATATCACAGCGTGGGAGCAGCTCTGCCTCAAGTGGATCCGCGAAGGCCGGCGCGATGAAGGCCCGTTCACGCAGGAGTCGATCG
>JBBTPG010000102.1:0-2697 GCA_038066315.1 Chloroflexota bacterium
CTAACTGGCGGCGCTCATGCCGCCGCTGCGGCGCGCCATCACCTCGAGGCCCTTCACCGCGACGTCGACGAGCTGCGGCGGCAGCGGCCAGTCGCCGGGCGACCAGCGCGAGAACGCGTGCAGAGCCTTGAAATCGACCAGATAGCTGTTGCGGCGGCCCCGCTTCTGGCGCACGATGATGTTCTCGTCCTCGAGCTGGTTCAGGATGGCGACGACAGCGCGCTCCGTGACACCGACGCTCATCGCCATCTCCCTCACCGTGCTGCCCGGATCCATGGAGATCGCCAGCAGCAGCAGCGCGTGATTGGTGAAGAATCCCCACGTGCCAATCTTAGGTTCGAGCGCTCCGGAATCCGGCGCCTCCTTCTTCGGTCCGCCTTCGCCGCGATAGTCGGTGATCGCCAGCAGCGTCTTGATCAAGCCGTCGACGAACTCGCGTGGTGTCAGCGAGACCGTGCCCTCCCGTCGGTACGCGGCCATCACGTCGAAGTCCACCGAGTAGGTATTCCGGCGGCCTTCGCGATGGCGTTCGACGATGCCCTCTTCGCTGAGCAGGCGCAGGATCTCCAGCGTGGCGCGCTCGGTGACGCCGACACCGGCCGAGATTTCCCGGACGGTGGCGCCGCTGTGTTTGACCACGTAGATGAGCACGAGCGCGTGATTGGTGAGGAACCCCCATCGCTGCTGCTGTTGCGTCATAGACTCCAACCGTCCTTTCTGGATCAGTCCCCCACGCGCCTCGGAAAAAAGTTCGAAATTCGATGGCAGAGGTACTTGACAGCTCGATTTCAGGAACTACAATGCATGCATAAGTAATCAGGCATATGTAATCACGCTACTGGAATCACGGTTCATTGTTCATGTGCTTGATTTCACGAACCGGTACACGTGTTATGGCAATCAGTTCTCACGCATCATGCATTAGTTTTCATCCGTTGACAAGTGCCTGACCGGCCATAACGCTGCGAATATCGAAAAAAAACGTTGTGCCGCTCCTCGGCGGAAGTGCGGAGGGCCTCGCGAACGGCGAGGGATGAAGGAGCGGCGGATCCGAAAGGAGAGGGTCCCGGGAAGGAGTCGATTCCGAAGCGCCGGATGCTTTGGTGGCAACAAGGCGGGGGTCCGGCAGACGAGGGAAAGACTCCGGGGGCGGTTTGGCCGACCGCCCTTCCCTGCAAGAACATCGGTAGGGGGTTCGTCCAAGGCAAGAGCGAGGAAGCCGGCACCAGGAGGGCCGGTTTCTTCGCTGTTCGCGGCCCGGCGATCCGCACGATGCTCAGGCCCGCCTCGGCCCGCCGGACGCCGCCAGCGCCGTGTTGTAGAGGAGCATCGCGCGAGTCATCGGGCCGACGCCGCCGGGCACGGGCGTGATCGCCGATGCCTTCGCGGCCACCGCGTCGTAGTCGACGTCGCCGACGAGGCGGCTCCCCTTCTTCTTCGTAGCGTCGGGTATCGAGTTGACGCCGACGTCGATAACCACGGCGCCCTCGCGCACCATGCCGGCCGTGATCGCTTTCGGACGGCCCATGACGGCGATGAGGATGTCGGCCTGCCGGGTGAAGACGCCGATGTCAGGTGTGGCGGTGTGGCAGACGGTGACCGTGGCGTTACCGCCGGCGCGCTTCTGCATCAGCAGACCCACGAGAGGCTTTCCCACGAGGTTCGAGCGACCGCAAACGACCGCGTGCTTGCCGGCGGGGTCATTGCCGGAACGGAGCAGCATCTGGATGACCCCGTGCGGAGTGCACGAGATGAAGCCGGGTTCTCCGCGAAAGAGGCGGCCGACGTTGATCGGGTGCAGGCCGTCGACGTCCTTCTCGGGCGCGACCGCGGACGTCGCGGCAGTTTCATCGATGTGCGCCGGAAGAGGGAGCTGGACGATGATGCCGTGCCAGCGCGGGTCGGCGTTAAGATCGGCGACGAGGCCCAGCAGGTCATCCTGTGAGATGCCGGCCGAGACGTGAATCGTCTCGGAGCGCATGCCGACTTCCGTCGCGTCGCGCGCCTTGCCGCGCACGTAGGAGACCGACGCCGGGTTGTCGCCGACGAGCACAACCGCCAGCCCTGGCTCGATGCCCGACGCACGGAGCCGATCTACGTCGGCTCGCACCTCGTCGCGGACCTGCTGCGCGATGGCGTTGCCGTCGATGATCGTCGCGGTCATGGTTGCTCCGTCTTGCCGGTCGTTCGGGCGTCGCAAGTGTAGCGGCCTCCCCGTCTGTGCTCCAAGCGCCTTGCGTCACAGAACGCGCCTGGCGGCGATTCTCCTCCTCCCGCTGTTTCAGCCGGCGGATCTCGCCCCGAGATGCGCCTGCTACAATGACCGCGCAGGGGGCTGATCGCGCGATCAGGCCCTGTTCGTGTTATCCGCGGGCGGCCGCGGAGAATCGGGTGGATGGACCTTTCGGCGCTGCTGCCGGCAATCGAGGGGGCGGTCGGGCTCGACCGGCTCCGCAGCCGCATGTCTGCGGACGGCGCGCTCACGCTCGGCGTGAGCGACGGCGCGAAGGCCGCTGTGCTGGCGGCCCTGGCCCGTGAAGCGTCGCAGCCGATCCTCGTGATCACGCCGAAGCCGCAGCACGCCGAGGCGCTCGTCGACGAGCTGCAAGCGTGGCTCGGCGATCGCGCCGGCCGCGTCCTGCTGTTCCCCGAGCGCGACGCCCTCCCGTACGAGCGGTTGGCTCCGGATCCGGACGA
>JBBTPG010000103.1:0-1069 GCA_038066315.1 Chloroflexota bacterium
GCACCGGCCGCAGCGCGATCCGCGCCAGGTCCAGGCCGTCGCCGTCGCGCGCTTCCGCGGGCGTAATGCCGACCGCCTCGATGCGGCCCGCGGCGACCACATCGCGAAACGCCTCATTGAGCCCGGCAAGCTGCTCCCGCGATGGCGCCCGCCGCAGCCGGATCACCAGCCGCTCGCCGACGTACCGCGCGGAATCGTAGTTCGAGTAGAACCGCTCGATGATCGCGACGGCATCGCTCACGCTCTCCGCCTGGTCGAACAGCGACAGATCCTCTGCCGACGCCAGCCCGCGGTCGACAAGGTGCGCCTGCACGAAGCGCGTCCAGTGCCGCCAGTAGTCACCGCCCGAGGGTTCCAGCAACACGACGGGACGAATCGCCGTCTTGCCCGTCTGCATCAACGTCAGCAGCTCGAAGCCCTCATCCATCGTGCCGTAGCCGCCAGGCAGGAGCACGAACGCATCCGACTCCTTCATGAACGTGATCTTCCGCGTGAAGAAGTACTTGAAGTCGATCAACTTCGGGTCGCCCGCGATGAACCCGTTTGCGCCCTGCTCCATAGGCAGCTTGATGCCGACGCCGAAGCTGTTGCGCTTGCCCGCGCCCTCGTGCCCGGCCGCCATGATCCCCGGCCCCGCGCCCGTGATCACCATCCAGCCGCGCGATGCGATCTCGTACGAAAAGTCCCGCGCGATCGCGTACTCCGGGTCGTCCTGCGCCGTCCGCGCCGAACCGAAGACGCTGACCTTGCGCACGCCGCGGTACGGCGCGAACACACGGAACGCGCGCCCCAACTCCTGCAGCGATCGCCGCACCAGCTTCATCTCGCCGCGGTTCGCCGTCCGCGCGATGCGAAACGCCGTCTCCAGCGTGTCCTGCAGCAGGTCCGCGTGCTCCACTTCGACGCCCGCCACCAGCTCCTCGATCTTGGCGTCGATCGACCGATCTCCCGAACCGGCGCGCCTGCGGACGCGCTGCCGCGTCCGGCTCGTGCGGACGCTCGCCGGCTCCAGCGGCTCCACGCCCGCCACCAGGCGTTCGGTCTCGTGTTTCTCTTGTATCGGTTCCAT
>JBBTPG010000104.1:0-1562 GCA_038066315.1 Chloroflexota bacterium
GTGATGATCTCAGCCTCGTGGCCGGCGGCCGGGTCGATGAAGGTGCGGACGTGGCCGTGGTGCATGGCGACGGTGACGCGGACCGTCTGCGACGTCACGAAGCGGCGGCCCGCGTCGACCATGCAGGCGACCGTCAGCGGGTCGTGCAGCAAGGCGACGTACTCCGGGGGGACGAGGCCGCGGGCGGAGGCGTGCAGCCGCACCGTCCAGATATCGATCTGGCGCGCCAGCTCGCGGCAGAGCGCGTCGCCTTTGCGAAGCTGTTCCAGGTGCGACGCCGTGAGCCACGTGCCCATCGTCACGTCGCCGGGCACGTACAGCGTCGGGATGCCCGCGCTCAGCGCGCGCAGCGATGCCGGCTGGTCGACGTTGAGGTTGTGGTCGACCGACGGCGGCAGCGTGACGCCGAGAAAATCGACCGGAGCGAACACGCCGCCCATCACCGCGAGGCGCGGCAGCGTCTGCGCGAACGACGCGTCGCGCTCCAGCGCCGCGGCGATGTTCGACTGCATGCCGACGGTCGCGACCTCGCAGGCGTGCGCCTCGCATTCGTCGAGCAGCAGCGTGACGGCGTCGCGGCCGGAGAGCGGCAGATCGCCGGTGACCTCGCCGAGCATCTCGTCTTCGTGTCCGGCCTCCGGGTTGCGCTGCGGCTGGCTCTGCTCGCCGCGCTCGCCGGCTGCCACTTCGATGTCAGGGCGTCCGCCGAGCAGCAGCAGCTTCTTGGCGATGCGCGCGCGCCGCACGGTGTCGCCGGAGACCGTCGTCACGGCGCGCAGGTCGAGATCGGGGTGGCGCAGCGCGAACGCGAGCGCCAGCGCGTCGTCGACGTCGGTGCCGATGTCGGTATCGAGGATGAAGGAGGTGGGCATGGAAGCATCGTACAGGCTACGCCCCGTAGGGCCACCGGCGTGCGGTGCCTACGGCCCGTAGGGGCGATACTCGCCGCCGGCGGCGCGAGCCGCTACGGCGCGACCCGCGCCAGCGCTTCGCGCTCCACCACGCGGTACACCTCCGCGAGCGGCAGGCCGCGCGCCTCGGCGATGCGGCGGCACGCCTCGTACTCGGGCGCGACGCGCGGGGGCTCGCCCGGCAGACGCTTCACCTTCACCGCGGCACGTCCCAGGCTCGACTCGAACTCGAAGCTCTCGCGCTGCGCTTCGTGCCGCGACACGGCGCTTACGCGCACGCCCAGCGTCGACGTCTCGCGCAGCAGCACGCCCGCGATCGCGTCCTCGCGGTCGGCGCCGCAGAGCACGGAGAGCATGACGCCGGGGCGGTTCTTCTTCATCTGGATCGGCTGGAACCAGACGTCCGCCGCGCCCGCCGCGAACAGCCGCTCCTGCACGTAGCCGTAGATCTCCGGGTTCATGTCGTCGATGTTCGTCTCGACCAGCAGCATCGCCGGCTGCGCGGGAGCAATCGCCTCGCCGAGCCAGATGCGCAGCGCGTTCGGCCAGCCCTCCGGATCGCGTCCGCCCGCGCCGTAGCCGACGGCGCTGACGTGCATCGGCGGCCGCTCGAACGTCGCGAGCGTCGTGACCAGCGCCGCGCCCGTCGGC
>JBBTPG010000105.1:0-4334 GCA_038066315.1 Chloroflexota bacterium
GCTGTTCTATCGCCGAGTATCCTCCGGCGGTACAATCGCGGCGTGACACGGCTGACTCTCCCCTTTGGCGAATCGACGGCCGATGTTGAGCTTCCGGCGCGGACGCGTGTTGTCTCGCGCGGCGGCGGCGCCGGTTCGGGCGGCGGACTGCAGCCGGTGGACGATCTCGATGCGACGGTCCGCGACGCGCTCGACCGTCCGCTGGGGCTGCCGCCGATCCGCGATCTGGTGAAGCCGGGCTCGTGCGTTGCCATCGCGTTCGACGATCCAACGGTGACGTCGTTCGGGCCGATCCGCCGCGTCGCGATCGAAGCCGTGCTGGCGCAACTCGCTGATGCGGGGGTGCGCGAGAGCGACGTGCGGCTGATCTGCGCGAACGCGCTGCACCGCAAGTTCACGCGCGACGAGCTGGCGACGATTATCGGCCAGGAGTTCGTCGACCGCTTCGGCGAGCGCCTGTCCTGCCACGACGCCGAGGACGCCGCGAACCTCGTGTACTTCGGCACGACCGAACACGGCTACGACGTCGAGCTGAGCAAGCACGCGGCGGACGCCGACCTGTGTGTGTACATCAACGCGGGGCTGCACCTCGGGTTCAGCGGCGGCTGGAAGTCGGTGGCCGTCGGACTCTCGACGTGGCGGTCGATCCGGCACACGCACCATCCCGACGGCATGTCGATGTCTGTGCTGCACAACCGTATGCACGATGTGCTGAACGAAATGGGCGCGCACCTTGAGGCGGCGATGGGCAAGCGCATCTACAAGATCGAGTGCGTGCAGGCGAGCCCGGCGAAAATCGCGCACGTGTGGGCCGGCGGTGTCAGCGAGACGCGCGCGGCGGCGCTCGAAGTGATGGCGTCGCGCAACCCGCCGCGGCGCTCGCAGGCGGAGCCGGCCGACGTCGTCGTCTACGGGCTGCCGGCGTGGAGCCCGTACGCCGTGTTCGGCACCATGAACCCCATCCTGACGCTGATCTCGTCGGGCCTCGGCTATCTCGGCGGCTACATCGAGGCGTTGGGAAAGCCGGGCTGCACCGTCGTGCTGGCGACGCCGTGCCCGGAGACGTGGGACATGGAGCATCACCCGTCGTATCGCGAGGCGTGGGACCGCGTGCTCCCGGCCACGCGCGACCCGTACGAGATCATGCGCCGCTTCGGCGATGAGTTCGCGACCAACGCCGCCTACATCGAGCGCTACCGTAACGGTGTCGCGTTCCACCCGGTGCACGCGGTGCTGGCGACCCACCCGCTCCGACGACTGAAGCATGCCTCGCGCGTGATCGTTGCGGGCGCGGAGGATCCGGCAGTGCCGCGCCACGTCGGTTTCGAGTACGCGGCGTCGGTCGAAAACGCGATCCGCGACGCCGAGCGTACGCATGGCAGCGACTGCGCGATCGTCTGCGTGAACTGAGCTGGTGGAGTCGTTCAGTCTCTCAGTCGCTCCGACCTGCTCGCAACGATTCCGTAACGTGCTGAGTTGCGCATCCGGGTAGGATCGTCACGCATAGAAACGTGGGGCCGGTGTGCGCCGGCCTCCACCAGGGAGTCGAAGCGTATGACGCTGTCACGCATCCTGATCGGCGGCGCCGCGGCCGTCGCGATACTCGTCGCAGCGGCGATCGGAGGATGGTGGTTCTTCGTCCGCGAGGACGCCAGCCTGGCCACGAACGCGCCTGCGATCCCGGCCGACCTGAAGCAGACGCCCGCGAGTGGCGGCGGCGGGCTGACGTTCAAGATCATCGCCGATCGGTCCGAGGCGGCGTACTTCGCCGACGAGAAGCTCGCGAGCCTGCCGTTGCCCTCGACGGCGAAAGGCGCGACGAAGGACATCGCGGGCGAGTTTCATCTGACAGCTGATGGCTTCGACCTCGACGCGTCGCAGCCCACGACGTTCACGGTGGACCTCACGACGCTCAAGAGCGACAAGGAGCTGCGTGACAGGCGCGTGCAGAACCTTGGGCTTGAGACGGCCAAGTTCCCGACCGCGACGTTCACGGCGGCCAAGGTCGTGGGATTCGACAAGAGTCTGCCGGCCGATCAGGAGCAGGGTCTCCGGCTCAGCGGCACGCTCGACCTCCACGGCGTGAAGAAGGACGTCACGTGGGACGTGAAGGCACGTCGCGACGGCAACGTCATCACCGCGCTGGCCACGCTGAAGTTCAACTTCGCCGACTTCGGCATCCCGGTGCTCAACATCGCCGATTTCGTCTCGGTACAGGACGCGGTGACCCTGCAGGTGCAGGTGGTGGCGCAGGCGTCGTAAGCTCCCGTTGGCGCCCCTGCGACGGCGTGGTCGCCGTAATAGATACGACCACCGCGCGTTGTTCTCCATGGCCGCAGGATCGTGCGCTGCGCGTCGAGTATGATCGCGCGTAGCGGCGCTCGTGGCCGCCGCGGCGATAGCGAAAGGTGCGTCGGCTGATGGTGGGTGTCGTGAAGCGGCGGCTGAAGCGCTCGCAGATTCTAGTGTCGGCCGTGCAGTCGGCGCGGAGCACGGCGATCCGGCACGCCGGCCGGCGCAAGCGCCGCGGCATCATCAATGCGTGTCTCGCAGCGGCCGGGACGAAGAAGCTGCAGCTCGGCGCCGGCGGCAACGACCTCGACGGCTGGCTGTGCAGCGACCTGTTCCCGCAGCCGCACGAGATCTACGTCGACGTGACGGAGCGGCTGCCGTTTCCGGACCGCACGTTCGATTACGTGTTCAGCGAACACCAGATCGAACACGTGCCGTATCCCTACGGCGTCTTCATGCTGCACGAGTGCTTCCGCGTGCTGAAGCCGGGCGGCGTGCTGCGCATCGCGACGCCCGATCTGGAGCGCATCGTTGCGCTGTACGCGGCCGAGAAGTCGGACCTGCAGCAGCGCTACATCCGCTTCGTCACCGACAAGTTCATCCCCGAGACGTCCGACTACAGCCCGTGCTTCGTCGTCAACTGTGATGTTCGGAGCTGGGAGCACCAGTTCATCTACGACTTCGCGACGCTCGCGCAGGAGATGCACCGCGCCGGCTTCGTCGAAGTCACGCGTCACGCGGCGGGCGAGAGCGGCGATGTGGCGCTGCGCGGCCTCGAGGCGCACGGGCGCGTCATCGGCGACGAGGAGATGAACGCGTACGAGACGATGGCGGTCGAGGCGCGTCGGCCTGCGTAGGCGGTGATTCGCACTCGCGTCGGCCGGGCCTTTTTTCGTACGCTTCTGTCGGACGAACGGCAAGTCATCACGGTTCCGGAAAGCGGTGGATATGAAGACGAAGCTCACGATCCCGACGACCCCGGCCGACCTGACGCCAGCCTGGCTGACCGATGCGCTGCGCGCGGGTGGCGTCATTCCCGGCGATGCGATGGTGACGTCGGTCTCGTGCGAGGTGCTCGGGCAGGGCGCGGGGTTCATCGGCCAGATCGCGCGAGTGATGCTGGCGTACGACCGCCCCATCGCTGGCGCGCCGGCGACGCTCATCGCGAAGATGCCGGCGCTCGATCCCGGCGCGCGGGAGCTGGCCGGGATCTATGGGCTGTACGAGCGCGAGTACCGCTTCTACCGCGAGATGGCGGCCGAGATTACCTTCCGCACGCCGCGCTGCTACTACAGCGACGGCGATGCCGAGAAGGTCGAGTACATCCTGCTGCTCGAGGACCTCGGGGCGACCGGCCGCGCGGGCGACCAGGTGCAGGGCTGCACGGCGGAGGAGGCGCGCATCGCGCTGGCGCATCTTGCGCTCCATCACGCGCGCTGGTGGCAGCATCCGCGGCTGACGGAGATCGCCTGGCTGACGCCGGGCATCGACCTGGTGAACGGTGCCATGGAGCAGTCGTACCCGCAGGCGTGGCAGAAGACGCTCGACCTCTTCTCCGACCGCATCGCCGGTGAGATCCGCGACGTCATGCCGACGCTTGGGCCGCGCATCACCACGCTGCTCGCGTCGCTCGCGGACCGCCCGATGACCATCGGCCACGGCGACTACCGGCTGGACAACATGTTCTTCGGAAACGCGGGCAGCGGCTACGAAGTCGCGGTGCTCGACTGGCAGAGCCCGAACGTCGCCTGGTGCGCGTACGACGTCGCCTACTTCCTGTACAGCAACGTCGACACGGAGACGCGCCGCGCGCACGAGATGGACGTGCTGCGCGAGTACCATCGCACGCTCGCCGCGAACGGCGTCGCCGGCTACACCTTCGAGGAGTTCATCCAGGACTACCGGGCGTCGCTGCTCGTGAGCCTCGGCATCTGGATCGTGAACGCGGCGACGCTCGATATGGCCAACGAGCGCGGCAAGGCGCTGTTCGACCTCTTCTTCGATCGTCTGTGCGCGGCGATCATGGACCACAACGCGCTGGA
>JBBTPG010000106.1:0-7693 GCA_038066315.1 Chloroflexota bacterium
GCGTCCGACGTGAGATGGATCATCGTCGGGCGGCCGTGGGGGCAGGTGCGGGGGGACGCGCTCGCTTCGAGCTGCCGCAGCAGCTCGCGCTGCTCGACGGGCGACATCGGCATGCCGGCGCGGACGGCGGCGTGGCACGCCAGCGACGCGGCGACGCGGTGCGACGGCTCGCGCGACGCCTCGCCCTGCGCATCGGCGTCGCGCGCCATGCGGTCCAGCAACTCGACGATATGGCGCGCGACGTCGTCACCAGCCAGCGGCGACGGCACCGTGCGCACGACGAACGCCGCGTCGCCGAAGTGCTCGATGTCGAAGCCGAGGCGCTCGAACGCCGCCGCGTGCTCGGCGACGAGCGCGCGGTGCGGCGCGCTGAGCTCGACCGTCAGCGGTTCGAGCAGACCCTGCACGTCGGGCGTGCCCGCGCGGACGGCGGCGAGCGCGCGCTCGTACAACACGCGCTCGTGCGCCGCGTGCTGGTCGACGAGGTACATGCCGTCGGGCCCCTCGGCGACGACGTACGTGTTGCCGACCTGCCCGACGGCGCGCAGCAGCGGTAGCCGTTCGATCATGGTGGCCGCAGACCCACCGGCCTCCAGTTCCGTTGTCTGCCGCCTGCTGTCTGTTATCGCCGGGGCATTGCTGTTTGCTGTTTGCTGTTTGCTGTCGCAGCGCGCGAGCCGCGTTTGCACCGGCGTCTGCGTCAGGAACAAAGGCGGACGCTCGGCCGGCGCCGGGCCGCCCGGCCACAACGACGGCGACGCCGGCGGCACGGTCGCGCTGTCCGAGAGCGCGCGCCGCACGGCGCGCTGCAGCACGGCGAAGACGGCGCGTTCGTTGCGCAGCCGCACCTCCGCCTTCGTCGGGTGGACGTTGACGTCGACCTCGTCGGGCGGGATGCGCAGGTCGAGCACGGCGATCGGATGGCGGCCGACGGGCAGCATGCCCTGGTACGCCTCCTCGACCGCGAAGGTGAGCGCGCGATTCTTCACCCAGCGCCGGTTGACGTAGAGGCCGACGTAGTTGCGCGACGCGCGGTGCAGCCGCGGCTCGACGGCGACGCCGCGCACGCCGGCGGCGCCCTCGTGCCCGGGCGGTGCGTCGATCTCGATCGCGGCGGCGGCGACATCGGCGCCGTAGACCGCGGCGACGGCGTCGGTGAGGCTGCCGTTGCCGGGCGTCTGCAGCGCGACGCGGCCGTCGACCGTCAGCTCGAACCGCACCTCCGGGTAGGCCATCGCGTAGTGGCTGATGACGGACGTCACCTGCGTCGACTCGCTGCCGGGCGATCGCACGAACTTCAGGCGCGCGGGCTGCGACGAGAAGAGGCGCCGCACCGTGAAGACGGTGCCGGGCGACGCGGCGCCGGAGCCCTCCTCGGCGACCTCGCCATCGCGCAGGCGGACGCGCGCGCCGACGTCGTTGCCGGCGACGCGCGAGATCAGCTCGACGTCGCCGGCGGCGGCGATGCTGGGCAGCGCCTCGCCGCGGAAGCCGAGCGTGGCGATGCGCCAGAGGTCTTCTTCGGCGGCGACCTTGCTGGTGGCGTGGCGCTCGAACGCCAGGCGCAGCTCGCCCGGCTCGATGCCGCGGCCGTTATCGGCGACGCGGATCAGCGCGAGGCCGCCCTCGCGCACCTCGACCGCGATCTGCGTGGCGCCGGCGTCCAGCGAGTTTTCGACGAGCTCTTTGACGACGGAGGCGGGGCGCTCGATGACTTCACCGGCCGCGATCTTCGCCGCCTCATGCGGAGCCAGGATGCGGATTGGCATCGGGCGGGACCTCCGGGCGGATTGTAGCATCCGTCGTCGTCGGTCGTCGGTCGTCGGCGTCACCCCCGACGACCGATCGCTGACGACTGACGACCGCCCGTGTTATGCTCGCCTCGACGGCAAGCGACGCGGCTGGAGGATGACGCTGTGGGTCGGATGGTCCGCAACGCGCGGGTAGCGGCGGTGTTGGTGGTCGTGGCCGTTATGTGCATCGCCGCGCTGGCCGCTTCGCGCGACCGCGGGGGCGCTCCTCACAACACCGGCGCTGCGTACTACGACGCCACGGCCGCCGCCAGCGCGACGTCGATCGTCGTGCGGGCGCGCGCCGCGGGCGACCTCGACGGCATCGCTGCGACGGCGTCGAGCATGGGGTACGCGATCGTGCGTCGCGCGGCGGACCCGCCGGCGCTCGAACTGGCGCCGCCCGCGGGCGTGGGCGTCGAGCGGGCGGTCGCGGCGCTGGCGCCGGTGGCGGGCGTAGCGTACGCGGAGCCGGCGTATCGGATTCGGGTCACCGACGTGCCGGCGGCGCCGCTGTTCGCGAAGGATGCCACGTACCTGCAGACGGAGCACGCGCCCGAGGCGTGGGACATCGAGACAGGGCGCGCGAGCGTCATCGTCGCGATCCTCGACACGGGCATCGACGTGACGCATCCCGATCTGCAGGGGCGCATCTGGACGAACAGCGCCGAGGTCGACGGAAACGGCGTCGACGACGACGGCAGCGGCTGCATCGACGACGTGCACGGCTGCGCGTTCATCGTCGACCCGGCGCAGGGCTGCGGATCGCCGTCGAACGGCGACGTGCGCGACGACCTGGGGCACGGCACGTTCGTGTCGGGCGTGGTCGCGGCGAACGGCAGCGGCGGCATGGTCGGCGTGGCGCGCGGCGTGACGATCATGCCGGTCAAGGTGCTCGACTGCACCGGCGGCGGCAGCTCGTTCGCGCTGGCGCAGGGCATCCTCTACGCGGTGAAGAACGGCGCATCGCTGCTGAACGTCAGCCTGGGCGGGCCGGTCGACTCGGCGTACATCCGCGAGGCGGTCCGCGTCGCGCGCGACACGTACGGCGTGCTGCTCGTCGCGGCGACGGGCAACACCGGCGGCGACGTGGCGTACCCGGCTCGCTATCCGGAGGTGCTGGCCGTCGGCGCGGAGTCGGCGTCGCGCCCGGGGCAGCGCGCGACGTTCTCGGGCGCGGGGCCGGAGGTCGACGTGGTGGCGATCGGCGAAGGGATCATCGGCACGGTGCCGAAGGGCGCCTGCCGCAGCTTCCTCATCTGCGCGCCGAACGACGACACGCACGCGGTTGGCGACGGCACGTCGTTCGCGGCGCCGCAGGTGACGGGGCTCGTGGCGCTGATGCTGTCGCGCAACCGCTACCTGACGCCGGACCAGATCATCAACGTCGTCAAGGCGACGGCCGACCCGCTGCCGGGGGGCGAGCCCGCGGGCTGGTCGGGCGCCGGGCGCATCAACATGCTGCGCGCACTGACGCCGCAGTACCGGCTGGGCGCGCCGGGGACGACGCGGGGTTGACAGTAGTGGATAGTGGACAGTGGCTAGTGCATAGACAGATCAAGCTCCGCCGATCCACTATCCACTATCCACTATCCACTATCCACTCATCACCATCCCGTTACCCGCTCCGGCACGATGCGGAGCATGATGTTGTTCGGGTGCATGTTCTCGGCGATGTAGCGCTTGCCGGCCTCTTCGCCGAGATAGTGGACCGCGAGCGCCTCGCGCCACTCGCGGCCGGGCGCGTCCTCCACAGTAACGCGGGCGCGGACCAGGACGGTGTGGTACGGAGGGCGCTCGTCGTCGATGCAGAAGGCGACGCGCGGGTCGCGCTCGATGTTCCTGTGCTTCCGCGAGCCGCGCTCCGTGAGCACCAGGAAGGCGCCGTCGTCGAACCGGTACCAGACCGGCGCGATATGCGGCGTGCCATCGCGATTCGTCGTGCCGAGGCGCCCGATGCGCGGCCCGCCGACGAACTTCAGCTGGCGTTCGGTGAAGAGATCCTGGCTCACAATTCCTCCCTACGGGCCGTAGGCCTGTCCCGCGCCGGAACGGGCGCGGTCGCGCAGTTCGTACAGCACGCGCATCGCATCGAGCGGCGTCATCGCGTCGACGTCGATGCCGGCGAGATCGCGGCGCAGGCCGTCGTCGGGCGGCGTCGCGGCGAAGAGCGAGAGCTGCGGCGACTCGGTGGCGCGCGCGGCGCCGGCGTGCTCGCGGCCGTCCGTCTCGAGCTCGAGCAGCACCTCGCGGGCGCGCTGCACGACCGCCTTCGGCAGGCCGGCCAGCTCCGCAACATGGACGCCGTAGCTGCGGTCGGCGCCGCCGGGCACGATGCGCCGCAGGAAGACGATGCGGCCGTGCTCCTCGGCGACGGCGACGTTGAAGTTGCGGACGCGCGGCAGGTGCGCCGCGAGGTCGACGAGCTCGTGGTAGTGCGTGGCGAAGAGCGTCTTCGCCTGCAGGCCGGGGCGGTTGTGCAGGTACTCGACGACGGCGCGGGCGATCGCCATGCCGTCGTAGGTGCTCGTGCCGCGGCCTATCTCGTCGAGGATCACGAGCGAGCGAGCGGTCGCGTTGTGGAGGATGGCGCTCGTCTCGATCATCTCGACCATGAACGTCGACTGGCCGGACGTCAGGTCGTCGCCGGCGCCGACGCGCGTGAACACGCGGTCGACAACGCCGATCGCCGCGGCCGATGCCGGCACGAAGCTGCCGCACTGCGCCATCAGCACGATGACGGCGACCTGGCGCAGGTACGTGGACTTCCCGGCCATGTTCGGGCCGGTGACGATGCCGATCTGCGCGTCGCCCGACGACAGGCGTGTATCGTTGGGCACGAACGCGCCCGCCGCGAGTGACCGCTCGACCATCGGATGCCGTCCGTCGCGGACCTCGATCGCGTCGCCGCCGTCCAGCGACGGGCGGACGTAGTTGTAGCGCGCCGCCGCCTCGGCGAGCCCGCAGGCGACGTCCAGCTCCGCGACGGCGGCCGCCGTCGCGAGCACATGCGCCGCCGCCGCCGCGACCTGCGCGCACACCTGGCGGAAGATCGCCGTCTCGATCTCGGCGGCGCGGTCCTTGGCCGTCAGGATCTGGCTCTCGTACTCGCGGAGCTGCGGCGTCGCGTAGCGCTCGGCGTTGACCAGCGACTGGCGGCGCTCGTAGTGTTCCGGCGCCAGCGCGGCGTTCGCCTTGCTGATCTCGATGTAGTAGCCGAAGACGCGGTTGTAGCCGACCTTCAGCGACTTGATGCCCGTCCGCTCTCGCTCGCCCGCCTCCAGCTCGGCGACGAACCGCCGCACGTCGCGCGTGATCAGCCGCAGATGGTCGAGCTCCTCCGAGAAGCCCGGCCGCACGACGTTCCCCGCGTCGAGCGTCGCGCCCGGATCGCCGTCGATCGCCTGCGCGATCGCCGCTGCGACGTCGTCGCACGGCCGCTGCCGCGCCGCGATCTCGGCGATGCGCGGGTCGAAGGATGGTACCGATTCGCCCGGCCCCGCTCCGACCTCACCCTCCGGCCCCCGCTCCGCCAGGCGGAGAGGGGGAGTCTGCTGATCGGAGAGTGCGTCGCGCAGCCGCGGGATCAGCTCCAACCCCCGCCGCAACGCCACCAGCTCGCGCGGCTGCGCTGAGCCGGCGACGATGCGGCCGACGAGCCGCTCGACGTCCGGCATCTCGCGCAGCATGCCGGACAGCCGCGCGCGGCGCAGCGCGCTCTCGTGGCAGTACGCGACGGCGTCGAGGCGGCGCTCGATCGCGGCGATATCGACGAGCGGCTGGCCGAGGCGGCGGCGCAGCAGGCGCGCGCCCATCGACGTGTTCGTGAGGTCGAGCGTCGCCAGCAGCGATCCATCGCGGCGGAGGTCGCGGCCCGAGGTGAACAGCTCGAGGTTGCGCATGGTGTGCGCGTCGAGGCCGACGTACTCGGCGGCGCGATGCGCACGAATCGAGGAGACGAGCGCCACGCTCGCCGACTGGTTCTCGCGCAGGTACATCAGCACCGCGCCGCACGCCGGCACGGCCGGCGACGCGCGGTCGATGCCGAACGCCTCGGGCGAGGCGACGCGGAAGTGCTCCTGCACCGTGACGGTCGCCAGGTCGGAGTCGAACCACAGTGGCTCGACGCGCGTGACGTGCATCGACGCGTCGAGCCACGGCGGCGGATCCGCTCCGTCCGGCACCAGCACCTCGGCCGGCCGGATGCGGGCCAGCTCGGCCGCCGCTTGCTCCTGCGTCAGCGCACCCGCGACGAATTCGCCGGTGCTGATGTCGACGTACGCGAAGCCGGCGTCGCCCTGCCACGGGTCGCCGCCGCCCGCCCGCCCCGCGCGGCGCGCCGGCGCCAGGCACGCGAGATAGTTGTTCGCCCGCTCGTCGAGCAGGTTGCCCTCGATCACCGTGCCCGGCGTGACGACGCGCACCACCTTGCGGTCGACGATGCCTTTCGTCGTCGCCGGGTCGCTCATCTGCTCGCACAGCGCGACCTTATAGCCCTTCGCGATGAGCTTGGCGATGTAGCCGTCGACCGCGTGATACGGGATGCCCGCCAGCGGCACCCGCAGTCCCTTGCCCATCGGCTTCGACGTGAGCGTTATGTCCAGCTCGCGCGAGCACAACTCCGCGTCGTCGTCGAACGTCTCGTAGAAGTCGCCCAGGCGGAAAAAGACGATCGCGTGCGGATAGCGGCGCTTGACGTCGAGGTACTGGCGACGGATCGGGGTGAGTTGATCCACGTGGGGGAGTGTACAGTCGTCAGTTCACAGTTCACAGCGGGCAGTTTGTAGTTCGTAGTTCAAGTTCACAAAACGGGCGGTTCGTAGTTCGGAGTTCGCAGCGACGCCTTGAACGCCGGCTTCGCTGGACGAATCGCGCCTCTTGCGAGCGCACGGGCGCGGTATACTGTTGAGCTTTTCCAATCGGGCGCACGCAGCCATCTTCGCCGCTTCAGGGAGGCCACCCGCAGCTTGGGCGCCGACTCACACGTCGTCTGGTTCGAGGAGATCGGCCGCGAGCATGTGCCGCTAGCGGGCGGCAAGGGCGCCAACCTCGGCGAGATGATGCGCGCGGGCATCCCGGTGCCGCCCGGCTTCGTCGTCACCACGGACGCCTACGTTTCGTATCTGGCCGATGCTAACCTCAGCGATAAGTTGGCCGCCCTGCTCGGGGCGCTCGCCGTCGACGACCGAGCCGCGCTCGACCGCACGGCCGCGGCGGCGCGCGAGATGATCGTCGAGTCCAGCAAGCAGCCCGCGTGTACCGAGAGCGTCCGCGCCGCCTACGCGCGCCTGGGCGGCGGGCTCGTGGCGGTGCGTTCGTCAGCGACGGCGGAGGACAGCGAGACGGCGTCGTTCGCGGGGCAACAGAGCACGTTCCTGAACATCGGCGGCGCCGAGAGCGTCATGGCGGCCGTGCGCGCCTGCTGGGCGTCGCTGTTCGAGCCGCAGGCGCTGCACTACCGCGCCCAGTGCGGCATCGACCACCTCTCCTGCTCGATCGCCGTGCCCGTGCAGCGTATGGTGCAGTCGGTGCGCTCGGGCGTCGCGTTTACCGTCGACCCGGTGACGCACGCGCACGAGACGATCGTCATCGAAGCAGTGCGCGGGCTGGGCGAGGCGCTGGTGTCGGGGCAGGTGACGCCGGACATGTACATCGTCGACAAGGCATCGCTGGCGGTGCTGGACCGCACCGTCGTGGAGCAGCCGCACGAGCTGGTACACGCGGGCGGCGCGGCGAGCGGCCTGCACACGAACGAGTGGCGCGACGTCTCGGCGGTGCGGCGGACGCGGCCGAAGCTCAACGACGAGGAGATCGCCCGCCTGGCGGAGATCGTGCGCCGCGTCGAGCGGCACTACGGCAGCCCGCAGGACATCGAGTGGGCGGAGGAAGGCGGCGCGTTCTAC
>JBBTPG010000106.1:7793-10781 GCA_038066315.1 Chloroflexota bacterium
ATGGAGACATCATGACGACGAAGTACGTCTACCTGTTCCACGAGGGTGACAAGGACCAGAAGGGTCTCCTCGGCGGCAAGGGCGCGAACCTTGCCGAGATGACGAACATGGGCCTGCCCGTGCCGCCCGGCTTCACCGTGACGACGGAAGCGTGCAACGCGTACAGCGCGGGGGGGATGCAGCTGCCGGCCGGGCTGATGGACGAGGTGCAGGCGGCACTGGCGACGGTCGAGCAGGCATCGGGCAAGAAGTTCGGCGATCCGGACCGGCCGCTGCTGGTATCGGTGCGCAGCGGCGCGAAGTTCTCGATGCCCGGCATGATGGACACAGTGCTGAACCTCGGTCTGAACGCGACGACGCTACAGGGGCTGATCGCCGGCTCCGGCGACGAGCGCTTCGCGTACGACGCCTATCGCCGCTTCATCATGATGTTCTCGGACATCGTGCTGGGGCTCGAACGCAAGCAATTCGACGCCATCTTCAACGAGGCGAAGAAGGCCGCAGGCGTGCAGGAGGACTCGCACCTGACGCCGGCCGCGCTGAAGGGCGTCGTCGACCAGTTCAAGGCGCACGTCAGGCGCGAGACTGGCAGCGACTTCCCGGACGAGCCGATGCAGCAGCTCGAGCGGGCCCTCCGCGCCGTGTTCGACTCGTGGAACAACGAGCGCGCCTTCCACTACCGCGAGATCGAGAAGATCCCGCACGACCTGGGCACGGCGGTGAACGTGCAGACGATGGTCTTCGGCAACATGGGCACGGATTCCGGCACCGGCGTCGCGTTCACGCGCCACTCATCGACGGGCGACCGCAAGATCAGCGGCGAGTACCTGCTGAACGCGCAGGGCGAAGACGTCGTCGCCGGCATCCGCACGCCGTCGGACGTCGCGCAGCTCGAGAGGGACAACCCCGCGCTCTACAGGCAGTTCGCCGACATCTGCGAAACGCTCGAGAAGCACTATCGCGAGATGATGGATGTGGAGTTCACGTTCGAGAAGGGGCGGCTGTACTTCCTGCAGTGCCGCGTCGCCAAGCGGGCGGCGCGCTCCGCCGTGAAGATCGCCGTCGACATGGTCCACGAGGGGCTGATCACGAAGCAGGAAGCGCTCCAGCGCCTGCCGGCGCAGCGGCTCGACGAGCTGCTGCACCCGCAGTTGGACCCGCGCGTGAAGACGGTCTCGATCTCCGAAGCGGCGCGGCGCCTCGGCGACGCACTCGCGTCGAAGCCGGCGGTCGTCTGGCTCGAAGGCGACGAGGTGAAGACGATCGCGGCGGAGGCGTGGCGCGCGATGTCGAACGACGCGCGCGCGAAGGCCAGCGCCGACGCGCTGGCGCGCGGGCCGCAGTTCATCGAGATCGCCCGCGGCCTGCCCGCATCGCCGGGCGCGGCTTCGGGCGCGGCGGTGTTCGATTCGGAGGAAGCAGCGCGCAGAGGCAAGGGCGGTGAAGCCGTCGTGCTGGTGCGAGAAGAGACATCGCCGGACGACGTGCAGGGTATGCACGAATCGCAGGGCATCCTCACCGAGCGGGGCGGCCTGAGCAGCCACGCGGCGCTCGTCGCGCGCGGGTTCGGCAAGCCGTGCGTCGCGGGCTGCGAGGCGATCCTGGTCGACGAGGAGGCGCGCTCGTTCTCGATCAACGGCGTGACGATCGAGGACGACCAGACTCTGACGATCGACGGTACGATCGGGCGCGTGCTCCTGGGCGCGATCCCGACGATCCCGCCGGTGATCTTTCCGGAGTTCGACGAGTACCTGCGCTGGGCGGACGAGGTGGCGCGGCTCAAGGTGCGCACGAACGCCGACACGCCGGCCGACGCGGCGAAGGCGATCGAGTTCGGCGCGAAGGGCATCGGGCTGTGCCGCACGGAGCACATGTTCCTCCATCCCGACCGGTTGCCGGCCGTGCGCGAGATGCTGCTCGCCGCCGCCGACGCGAAGAACCTGGAGACGGAAGCCGCCGCGATCCGCAAGGAGATGGAGAACGCCGCGGGCGAGAAGAAGCAGCGGCTCGACGAGCGTCTGACCCACGTGCTCGGCCGCATGGAAGGGCCGATGGGCCACTACGTCGGCGCGCTGGAGAAGATCCTGCCGATGCAGCAGGGCGACTTCGAGGAGATCTTCCGCGTGATGGCGGGCAAGCCCGTCACGATCCGCCTCATCGACCCGCCGATGCACGAGTTCCTGCCGGACCACGACGCGCTGCTCGAAGAGGTAACGCGGCTGCGGATCACGTCGCCGGGCTCGCCGGAGCTGCTCGACGCGGAGAAGATGCTCGCGAACGTGAACGCGATCCGCGAGCAGAACCCGATGCTGGGGCTGCGCGGCTGCCGGCTCGGCATCCTCTACCCCGAGATCAACGCGATGCAGGTGCAGGCGATCTTCCGCGCGGCGATCAAGCTTGCGGGCGAGGGCATCGACGTGATGCCGGAAGTGATGATCCCGCTCGTGGGGTTCGAGACGGAGCTGACGTACCTGCGCAACCTGCTCGAGACGACGGCGCGCAAGGAGATGGAGGCGGCGGGCAAGCAGGTCACGTACCAGTTCGGCACGATGATCGAGCTGCCGCGCGCGGCGCTGACCGCCGGCGAGATCGCGAAGACGGCGGAGTTCTTCTCGTTCGGCACGAACGACCTGACGCAGACGACGCTGGGCTGCAGCCGCGACGACGCCGAGGGCAAGTTCCTGGCGAAGTACATGGAGATGGGCATCCTCATCGGCAACCCGTTCGAATCGATCGACCAGGTGGGCGTGGGGTCGCTGATGAAGCAGGCGATCGCGGCGGGCCGTGCGACGCGCCCGACGCTGAAGCTGGGCATCTGCGGCGAGCACGGCGGCGAGCCGATCTCGGTCGAGTTCTTCCACAAGATCGGGCTGGACTACGTGAGTTGCTCGCCGTTCCGGGTGCCAATCGCGCGGCTTGCGGCGGCGCAGGCGGCGCTGGGCGAAGGCGCCGAGCGCGACCGGTAGCCGCGGATCCTCCACAGAGGGC
>JBBTPG010000107.1:0-2943 GCA_038066315.1 Chloroflexota bacterium
AGCACGGCCGGGCACTGCAACCATCGAGCCGGCGCGGCGTTTGTGTTCATGGAGCTTTGGCCGCCGCAATCGGCGGGTGTTATAGTGAAGCACACCCCTTACACAAGAGAGATGCGATGCCACGCAAGAAGCAGAATGTCCACGTAAAGAAGCGCCAGAAGTCCTACCGGCCCGGCGAGCTCTCGGGCGATGTGGCGCACATCAAGCCCAAGGGCGCCTTCCGGGTCTTCACGAACTACAAGCTGTTCGCCATTATCGGCGTGGCCGTGCTGGCTTCGAGCGTCATATTCACGGCGTTCTATCGGGGCAACAGCTCGACTTCCGGCGCCAGCACCGTCCGCGGACAGGACGTCGTCCGCGCGACGCCAGAGGCCGGCTCGACGGCGGTCACCGGCGCTTCGGCGACGATCAAGCAATACACGGCGCCACCGGCCATGAGCATCGACCTCAACAAGAGCTACACGGCCACGTTGAAGACCGACAAAGGCGACGTCAAGGTCGAATTGAACGCCAAGGACGCGCCGACGGCTGTCAATAACTTCGTCTTCCTGGCCAAGGACGGGTTCTACAACGGTGTGACGTTCTTCCGCGTCATCGCCGACAAGGACGGCAGCCTCGCCTTCGCCCAGGCGGGCGACCCGACCGGCACCGGCTCGGGCGGCCCGGGATACGAGCTCCCGGTCGAGAGGACGTCCGCGACCTTCACGGCCGGCATTCTGGCCATGGCGAAGCCGCAAGAGGCCGACGCGCTCAACAACGGCAGCCAGTTCTTCTTCACACTCAAGGCCGCGCCCACGCTGGATGGCAAGAACACGGCCTTCGGGAAGGTGACGGAAGGGCTGGAGGTGCTCACGGGCCTCACGCCCAGGGACCCGCAAGCGCAGCAGGACCCGGACCCCGGCGCCCGCATCGAATCGATCACCATCACGGAGTCGTAATCCCGCGCTTGCAGGTTAGATAGCAAAAGGCCGCCGATTGCTCGGCGGCCTTTTGCCGTTGGAGGAGGAGGCTGTCTATCGAATTCAGTCCCGAAAAAGGGGAGCAAAAACGACTGAAGGCAAACCCTCAGTCGGTCGCACCTTCTCCCTCTTATGCCTGCGGGGTTAGCTGACGGGTTCGGCTCAAAGGAGTTCGCCTACGCACGTTATGTGCGATTCACCCCGGGAACTGGTGGTTCCCCCGCCTCGCAATTACGCGAGTTAGGCTGTATTCGGTTGTGCCCTCAGGCTATCGGCTGCCACGCCAAAAGTCAACCCGGCCGCCGCTTCGCGCGGACCGATACCGCGAAGAGCGTGCCGCAATTCAGGCCCCACCCTGCTCCTCGATCGCGCCCCCGGTTGGGCCGCGCCGACGCGGCATCTTGGTTCTAGGTTCTGTTGGCCGTATCATCATTTTGGCTTTGACGAAATAGCCCGGAGGCACACGACATGGAATTCAACGACTCCCCCGAAGAGGCCGCATGGCGTAAGGAAGTCCACGACTTCCTCGAGAAGGAGTACCCGCCTGAGTTTCAGGGGCGCGGTCCGCGCCGGGGTGGGGGCGGCGGTGGCGGTGGCGCTGGCGCTGGCGCTGGCGACGAGACGGGCGAGGGACTCTTCCGCGGCCCGAACGAGGGCGACCCCATGAAGCGCTGGCGCGCGGCGCTCTCATCGCGGGGGTGGGTTGCGCCCGCATGGCCGAAGGAGTACGGCGGCGCAGGTCTGGACACGAAGAAGCAGTTCATTATGAACGAGGAGTTCGCCGAGTTCGGCGCGATGAACGTCGGCGGCTTCGGCGTCATGATGTTCGGCCCGACGCTCATCGTCCATGGCACGGACGACCAGAAGAAGGAGCATCTTCCCGGCATCCTCAACGGCTCGGTGCAGTGGTGCCAGGGCTGGTCCGAACCGAACGCCGGGTCGGACGTCGCGTCGGTCCAGACGCGCGCCATCCGGGACGGCGACGACTACGTCCTCAATGGACAGAAGATCTGGACGACGGGCGCGCAGTTCGCCGACATGATGTACATGCTCGCCCGCACCGACCCCGACGCGCCGAAGCACCGCGGCATCAGCTACTTCATGCTCGACATGAAGGCGCCCGGCGTGACCGTGCGGCCGCTGATGACGATGGCCGGCAGCGCCATCTTCAACGAAGTCTTCTTTGAGAACGTGCGCGTGCCCGCCCGCAACCGCCTCGGCGAAGAGAACCGCGGTTGGTACATCGGCACCACCACGCTCGACTTCGAGCGCTCGTCGATCGGTTCCGCCGTCGGCATCCGCAAGCAGCTCGAAGGCATCGTCCGCTTCGCGAAGGAACACCCCGAACTCTCGCCGGGCTCCGGTAAGCACGCCACGCAGCTCGCCCTGGCGGACCGCTGGATCGAAGCGCTGGTCGCGCGGATGATGTCGTACCGCGTCGTGAGCATGCAGAACGCCGGCCTCATCCCCAACCACGAATCGTCGATGTGCAAGCTCTTCACGTCGGAGATGGGGCAGAAGATCGCGGCGCTCGGCATGAAGCTTACGGGCATGTACGGCACGATCATCGGCGGCAGCCCGGCCTACTCCGCGGCTGGCCGGTTCGGCACCGGCTACATCGCAGCCGTCTCGTCGACCATCGCCGGCGGCACGAGCGAAATCCAGCGCAACATCATGGCCCAGCGGGGGTTGGGCCTTCCGCGCGATTAGCCGGCACCGCTTACTTCGAGACTGTGCCGTAGCGAGTTCGCCCATGAACACCGTGAGACTCAGCAAGGACAACGTAACCCTTCGGGTCGAGCGGGACGAACTCGCCCTCCTGGTTGCAGCCCTGAACGAGGTGTGCAACGGAGTGCACATCGGTGATGCTGAGTTCGAGACGCGCTTAGGTTTCACGCGCGCAGAGGCGCGGGAGTTGCTCGCCCGACTGAGTGACGTATCGTCAGGCTCAGGTCTAAACCCGGCCCCCGCCCTACTCGCCAAC
>JBBTPG010000108.1:0-3980 GCA_038066315.1 Chloroflexota bacterium
GATTCTGCGCCGTGATGTACACGCGGCCGGTCGCCTCGTCGCGCACCGGGTGGTTTGCGCCGCGGTGCCCGAACTTCAGCTTGAACGAGGGCGCGCCGAACGCCGCGCCCAGCACCTGGTGGCCCAGGCAGATCCCCATGATCGGCGTCTTGCCGATCAGCCCCTTCGCGGTGGTCACGGCATAGTCAAGCAGCGCCGGGTCGCCGGGGCCCGGCGAGAGCAACACGCCGTCCGGCTTCATCGCCAGAATCTCGCCGGCGGTCGTCTGGCACGGCACGACGATGGGCTCGCAGCCGAGGCGGTACAGGACGCGCAAGATGTTGTACTTCACGCCCAAGTCCAGCACGACGATCTTGCGTCCGGGGCGGCCTTCGCCGTCGCCCGGATACGCGTACGGGCGCCGCGTGCTCACCCACGGCACCAGATCCGTCGAGCCGTAGCGCGGCATCTCGCGCAGCCGCGCCAGCGCCTGCTCCGCCGTCTCGTCGTGCGTCACGACGCCCATCATCACGCCCGCTGTGCGCAGCCTGCGCGTCAGCGCCCGCGTGTCGATGCCGGCGATGCCGGGCACGCCGTTCTCTGCGAGGTACTCGTGCAGCGTGCGCTTCGCGCGCCAGTGGCTCGGCGCCTCGCAGTCCTCGCGCACGATGAACGCGCGTACCTGGATGCGCCGCGACTCGATGTCGAACTCGTTGATGCCGTAGTTGCCCTGCAGCGGGTAGGTCATCACCAGCACCTGCTCGGCGAACGACGGGTCGGTGAGCGCTTCTTGATACCCGGTCATCGACGTGCAGAACACGACCTCGCCGTGCGACCGCACGGACGCGCCGAACGCGTCGCCTCCGAACACGGTGCCGTCTTCGAGGACGAGAAGCGCCTTAGGCAACCGGCACCCCCGATTCGTGCACGACGCGCCCGCCGGCGATCGTCGCTACGACGGCACCCTTCAGCGTGACGCCGCCCAACGGCGTGTTCTTGCCCTTCGAGGCGAAGCGCTCCGGCTCGACGATCCACTCCGCGTCGGCGTCGAGCAGCACGATGTCCGCTGGCGCGCCGACAGCCAGCGTCCCGATGCCCGGCACGTGGCAGTCGAGTGCGAGTGCCCGCACCGGCCCCAGCGTCATCCGCTCGATCAGCGCCGGCAGGTCGATGCGCCCCGCCTGCACCAGCCGCATGCAGAGCCCGAACGCCGTCTCCAGCCCGCTGATGCCGAACGCCGCGTCGTCGAACTCGCACAGCTTCTCGATCGCGGCGTGCGGGGCGTGGTCCGTCGCGATGCAGTCGATCGTGCCGTCGCCAAGGCCGGCGACGCACGCGTCGACGTCGTCCTGCGAGCGCAGCGGCGGGTTCACTTTGGCGTTAGTATCGTAGGTCAGGTCCTGGCCGCCCAGGGCGCCGAAGGCGACGATCTCGTCCGTCAGCGTCAGGTGGTGCGGCGTCACTTCCGCCGTCACCCGCATGCCGCGCACCTTCGCGCGGCGCACCGCGTCGACCGCCGCGCGCGTGCTCACGTGCGCGATATGGACGTGGGCGCCCGTCGCTTCCGCGAGCGCGATGTCGCGGCTGACGGCCGCTTCCTCCGACGCACCCGACACGCCGCGCAGGCCGAGCCGGGTCGACACCCAGCCCTCGTGCATCACGGCGTCCTTCGCCAGCGACGTGTCCTCGCAGTGGTCGATGATCGGCAGGTCGAAGATGCTCGCGTACTCCAGCGCGCGCCTCATCAGCGTCGCGTCCCACACCGGCGCACCGTCGTCGCTGAAGGCGATGCAGCCGGCCGCCGCGAGGTCGCCCAGCTCCGCCAGCTCCTGCCCGGCACGGCCCTTGCTCACCGCGCCGATCGGCAGTACGCGCACGCTCGCGCGCGCCGCCGCCTCGCGCAGCACGTACTCGACGACCGAGCGCGTGTCCATCGCGGGCTCCGTGTTCGGCATCGCGCAGACGGTGGTGAAACCGCCGCGCGCCGCCGCCCGGGTGCCCGACGCGATGTCCTCCTTGTATTCGAGCCCGGGGTCGCGCAAGTGCGCGTGCACGTCGACAAACCCCGGCGCGACGATGAGACCGCGCGCGTCGATCTCGCGCGGGCCGGCCGCCGTGATATTCGGGCCGACGGCGGCGATGCACCCGTTGTCGATCAACACATCCGCGACGCCGTCGAACTTCGTTGCGGGGTCGATGACGCGCCCGCCGCGGATGATCATGCGCTCGCTCACAGCGACCCCCTCGCCGCGGCGGCTCGGGCGCCACGCGTCGTCTGGCGCGTGATGAGCCAGAGCACGGCCATGCGGACCGCGACGCCGTTCGTCACCTGTTCCTCGACGTGCGACTGCAGGCCGTGCGCGACCTCGTGGCTGATCTCGACGCCCTCGTTCATCGGTCCGGGGTGCATGACCAGCGCGCCCGGCCTGGCGCGGGCGAGGCGGTCCGCGTTCACCTGGTACAGCCGCGAGTACTCGCGCGCCCCCGGCACGAAACCGCCGTGCATCCGTTCGAGCTGCATACGCAGCGCCATCACCACGTCCGCGCCCTCAATCGCGTGGTCCAGGTCCGTCTCGACGCGCACGGGCGGCAGCCGGCCTTCCGTCGCTTCGCCGAGGCCGTTCGGCAGCAGCGTGGGCGGCGCGCAGAGCACGACATCCGCGCCGAGCGCCGTCAGCGCCCACATGTTCGAGCGGGCGACGCGGCTGTGCAGGATGTCGCCGACGATCACGATCTTCTTGCCGCGCACGTCGCCGAGCGTGCCGCGCATGGTGTAAAGGTCGAGCAGCCCCTGCGTCGGGTGCGCGTGCAGCCCGTCGCCGGCGTTGACGACGCTGCACTCCGTGTGCCGCGCGGCCAGGTACGGCGCGCCGGAGCGGTTGTGACGCATCACCAGCACGTCGGCGCCGACGGCTTGCAGCGTCTTCACCGTATCGACCAGCGACTCGCCCTTCGTCACGCTGCTGCCCGATGCCGCGACGTTGATCACGTCCGCGCCGAGCACCTTGCCCGCAAGCTCGAACGAGGTGCGCGTGCGCGTGCTGTTTTCGTAGAACAGCGTGACGATCGTCGTGCCGCGCAGGGCGGGCACGCGCGGCACCTCGCGCGAGAGCACTTCCTTCATGGCGTCGGTCGTGCTCATCACCAGTTCGAGTTCGTCGACGGAGAAGTCGTCAAGGTCGAGCAGGTGGCGGCGGCGCCACGCACCGTCCTCGGCCGGGGGCGTCGCCAGCGGCGACGTTACCTCCGCGGGACGCGCTTCGGCCGTCATCGCGGCACCTCGGCTTCCTCGGCGGCGGCGACGCGCACGTACTCCTCGCCATCGGTCTCTTCCAGCCGCACCTGCACATCGTCGCCGCGCGACGTGGGGATGTTCTTGCCGACGAAGTCGGCGCGGATCGGCAGCTCGCGGTGGCCGCGGTCGACCAGCACAGCAAGCTGGATGCGCAGCGGGCGGCCGTAGTCGATCAGCGCATCGAGCGCGGCGCGTACGGTGCGGCCCGTGTACAACACGTCGTCGATCAACACGACGCGCTTGCCGGCGATCTCGGGCAGGTCGCTGGGCTGGATGTTGACGCTCGGGCCGCGCTCGGTGAGATCGTCGCGGTACAGGCCGATGTCCAGCGTGCCGACGGCCACGTCCTCTCCCTCGAACTCGTGGATCGCGCGCGCGATGCGGTGCGCCAGCGGCACGCCGCGGGTACGCATGCCAACGAACACCAGGTCGGCGGCGCCGCGGTTGTGCTCCACGATCTCATGCGCGATGCGCGTGACCGCGCGCCGGATGTCGTCGGGCGCCATGACGGTGGTGTCGCGCATCAAAAAACCTCCTGCCCGGGGATCCGGTTGGAGGTTGTGCGCTGATATGCGGGCGCGTTGAGCGCCGGAAGCTGGCTGTGCATCGAGATTCCTTTCCGGCCTCTCGGGACCGGATTAAAGGGTCAGGTCGTTAGCCTGATGATAGATCGAAGTTCGCCTGCGCTCAAGCCCTTCCGGCCTGG
>JBBTPG010000109.1:0-1361 GCA_038066315.1 Chloroflexota bacterium
GTGCTTCGGGGTACCAACGGGGGCGGCGCGCGCCCTCTGGGCGGCGTTGTGGGTTGTGAGTGTTCGCCCTTATTTCCGTGGCCGTGCACCGCCGAAGGGTGTGGCCGTCAAGGGTGGTCACTTCCGGGACGATAACTACCGGGGGACTGACGCTTGTTCGAGATGTTCCGCGACCCTCGGTACCTGGCTCCGCTCGGTGTATTGCTCGGAGTGATCTTCGTGTCGGCCGTGCTCGCCCGAAACGGTCCCGGCCGGTACGCTGGCGCTTCCGTACCTTCGCCCACGGCCATGGCGACGTCCGCCGGCAACCAGGGCGGACAGGACAGCCCGCCGGCAGCGGAGCCACCTCCGCCAACGACCGATGACGCCGCCATCGATGCGCGACGCCTGCAGGACCTCGTGAAGGTGCGCGATGCGCTCCTCGTGTACCGGCGGCAGCACGGCAAGTTCCCGGTCACGAAGAACGGCATCACCACGCTCTGCGCCCAACCGTCGGACCCCGGCTGCGTGCTCGGGTCCGGCGCCGGCGGACCGCCCTTCGCCGACGGCGATCAGCCGTACTGGTACCTTTCCGACGGCGCGCGCGTCGTCCTCGTCGCCCGCGCGCAGACCGCGACGGACGCGTCGCAGTGCCCGGCGATGCTGCCCATTGAGCTTGCCGGCGGCCCTCTCATCTGCCTCAAGTTCGAGAGGCCCGTGCAATGATCGGCAAGATGAACGTGCGGCTGCTCGTCGCGGTCGCGCCCGCTCTCGTGCTCGGGTCGCTGGCGATCATGATCGCCGACCACGTTGAGCCCGCGTCCACACGCTTCATCCTCCAGTTCCTCGCCATCGGCGCCGTCGCGGACATGTCATGGCGCGTCGGCGCCGCCGCGCTCGGCGGCACGATCACGCGCGCCCACGGCCTGCCCGATCGCCTGAAGCTCGTCGCCACCGACCACCGCCGCCGCACGTTCGACCGCGAGACGGGCCTCCACGCCGAGTGGTACTTCCGCCTTCGCGTCGAGGAGGAGATCGCCCGATCTAAGCGCTACCGTCAGCCGTTCTCGGTGATCGTGCTGACGTCCCCGTCGCGGCAGGTGCTCGACGCCGTCCGCATCACCATGAAGCAGTGGCTCCGCGAGACGGACTACGCCGGCGACCTCGGCGACATCCTGGCCCTGTGCCTCCCGAACACGCACAAGACCAGCGCCGAGACCGTCACCCAGCGCCTCACCGCCCTCGTAGAGGGCATCCACGTCTCGCTCGCGGAGTACCCGGATGACGGGGCGACCGTCTCGGCCCTGCTTGGTGAGGAAGACAAGCGTCCCAACGGCCTTCGCGCCTCCGTGGCGTAAACGGGCCGGGAGACCATGAAGTAC
>JBBTPG010000110.1:0-4608 GCA_038066315.1 Chloroflexota bacterium
GCGAACGACAGCATCAGCTTCTTGATCCCCACCACGCCCTTGAACGCGATCGTCACCTCCTGATCGTCCTTGACGATCTGGCATGACACGACGATGCCTTCGCCGAAGCGCGGGTGGCGCACCTTCTCGCCGCCCGCGAACGCCTGCTCCGACGGGACCGGCGGGCGCTCGTCGCGGCGAAACTCCTCGCGCAGCCGCTGCGGGCCGCGTTCGACCGCCTCGTACCGGTCGCGGACGGCGGAGCGCTGCGCGAGCAGCTCCGGCGGGATGTCTTTGAGGAAGCGCGACGGCGGGTTGTGCTGCGACATGCCCATGCTATGGCGGCGGAACGCGCGGAGCAGGTAGAGGCGCTCTTTCGCGCGCGTCATGCCGACGTAGCAGAGCCGCCGCTCCTCCTCCATCTGTCCCTGGTCGTCGAACGAGCGCATGTGCGGCAGCACGCCCTCCTCCATCGCCGTGATGAAGACGACCGGATACTCGAGCCCCTTCGCCGAATGCAGCGTGATCAGCGTCACGCGGCCTGCGCGGTCGTCGTCACCTTCGACGATCGTGTCCGCGTCCGAGACGAGCGCGACGTCCTCGAGGAACGACACCAGCGCATGCCCCGGCTCCAGCCCATCGTACTCCGCGGCGACATTCCGCAACTCGCCGACGTTCGCCCAGCGCTCCTCCGCCTCCGGCTCCTCGAATTCGGCGAACAGCCAGCGCCGATACGCCGTGTGTTCGAGCACCGCGTCGAGCAGCGTCGAGAGGTTGTTGTTCGAAGCAACGGCCATCAGTTCGTCGAGCACGTGCAGCAGGGCGACGAGCGTCTTCGCCTGCCGCCCGCCGATAGGATGCCGCTCCGCGTGCGCCAGGCCGGACGCGGGGCGTCTACGACCCGTAGGGGCGGCGCTGCCGGTCTCCTGCTGGGCGATCACCTGCAGCGCGGCATAGAGCGGAACGCCCAGCCGCTGCGCCCAGCGCTCCAGCTCCGAGATCGTCTTCGCGCCAACACCGCGCCCCGGCACGTTGACGATGCGCGTGAAGCTCACGACGTCGTACGGGTTGTGGACGAGTCGAAGGTACGCCAGCACGTCCTTCACCTCGCGCCGCTCATAGAAGCGCGTGCCGCCGACCAGCTGATACGGGATCGTCGCCCGGATGAACGCCTCTTCGAGCGCTCGCGAATGCGCGTTCGTCCGGTACATCACGGCGATGTCGCTGTAGCGGCGCCCGGACTTCGCCAGCTCGGCGATCTCGCTTGCGACGAAGTCCGCTTCTTCGGCTTCGTCGTACGCCTCGTACATGACGATCGGCTCGCCGCTGCCCTGCTCCGTCCAGAGCGATTTCTGCTTCCGCTGCTTGTTGCCGGCGATGACGGCATGCGCCGCGTCGAGGATCGTCTGCGTGGAGCGATAGTTCTGCTCCAGCAGGACGATGCGCGCGCCCGGAAAGTCGCGCTCGAAGTTCAGGATGTTGCGGATGTCCGCCGACCGCCACGAGTAGATCGACTGGTCGGGGTCGCCGACGACGCAGATGTTGCCGTGTTTCGCTGCCAGCAGCCGCGCGAGCTGGTACTGGGCGATGTTGGTGTCCTGGAACTCGTCGACCAGCACGTGCAGGAAGCGCTCCTGGTACTTCTCGCGCACGTCGTCGTGGTCGCGGATCAGCTCCACCGTCTTCATGATCATGTCGTCGAAGTCCACGGCGTTGTTCTCGGAGAGCAGGTTCTGGTAGCGCTGATACACGCGCGCCACGACCTCTCCGAAGTAGTCCCGCGTCGCGCCCGCGTACGCGTACGGCGACACGAGTTCGCTCTTCGCGTGCGAGATCGCCGAGAGGAGCGACCGCTCCTTGAAGCGCTTCGTATCGACGTTCGCCCACTCGCAGGCGCGCTTCATCAGCGCCATCTGGTCGCCGTCGTCGTAGATGTTGAACGCGCGCGGCAGGCCGATGCGCTCGCCGTCGATGCGCAGGAATCGGGCGCAAATCGAGTGGAAGGTGCCGAGCACGAGGTCGTTCGCCGCCTCGCCCAGGTGCGCGACAACGCGTTGCCGCATCTCCCGCGCCGCCTTGTTCGTGAAGGTCACGCTGACGAGCCGCCACGGCGCGACACCGATGACGTCGACAAGGTAGGCGATGCGGTGGGCGATCACCCGCGTCTTGCCGGAACCGGGACCCGCGAGGATCAGCAGCGGCCCGGCGATCGTCGTGACCGCTTCGCGCTGCGGGGGATTGAGGTCGGCGAGGATGTGCTCGGTGGAGACCATGAGACCTCAGCGTACCGGCAGCCGCCGACGCCGCAAAGCGCGCGCGGAAGGAGACCGCGTGACGGCAGAGCGGCAGGGTCCCGCGCTCGCCGGCGCGCCGGTAGGCCGTGCTATAATCGCTCATCGTTACGGCCGCCGGGCGAGGAGGCTCGCGTAATGCTGCTTGCGATCTGGGACGACGGGGCGTGGCAGGATCTCGCGCGGGTCGCCGTCATCGGGGTTGTGGCCTACCTGCTCGTGCTCTGGGTAGCCGCGCTCGTCTGGACGTACCGCGACGTCGTCTCGCGGACAAGCGACACGTTTACACAGACGATCGCCCTCGTTCTCGTTCTCCTCTTCAACATCCCCGGCCTGCTGCTGTACCTGGTCTTGCGGCCGAAAGACACCTTGATGGACGCGTACGACCGGCAGCTCGAGGCCGAGGCGCTGCTGCACGAGATCCAGGAGCAGGCGACCTGCCCGCGCTGTCGCCGCAAGGTCGACCAGGACTTCGTCGCCTGCCCGTACTGCCGCACCGCGCTCCGCACGCCCTGCCAGAGCTGCGCCAGGCCGATGGCGGCGTCGTGGGTGCTGTGCCCGTACTGTCGCGCCGAGCGCCCACAGCCCGCGCCTGCGCTGCAGCAGGATCGCACGGCCCCGGCCGCCTCGTCGTCGGCGTCGCTCGAGATGCCCGGGCGGCCCAAGCGCGCCAGCACGGCAACGTACACGCCGCCCGCGCAGCCCGCCGCCGCTTCCGCCCCGGCCGATCCGGCGCCAGACGCCGGGTCGTAGTAGCGCCGCCCGCGGTTTCGCCGGTCAGGCGAACGCGGCGCCTTCCAGCTCCAGTAGCCGCGCCTTTACGTCGAGCCCGCCGCCGAAGCCCGTGAGGCTGCCGTTGCTGCCGACGATGCGATGGCACGGGATGACGATCGGGATCGGGTTCGTCCGCATCGCGTTGCCGACGGCGCGCGCCGCGTTCGGACTCCCGACGCGTCGCGCCAGATCCGCGTACGTCGCCACCTGCCCGCGCGGCACGGCAGCGCAGGCGAGCAGGACGTCGCGGCGGAACGGCGTCACCCATGACAGCTCGAGCTCGACGTCGAAGCTCGTGCGCTTACCGGCGAGGTAGTCGCGCACCTGTCGCATCAGACCGGAGACCTTCGCCTCGTTGCGCACCAGCTCGAACGCGCCGCGCAACTCATGATCCAGCTCTTCGAGCGCCCGCGGCAGCCGCTTCTCGTCGACGTCGAACTTCACGGCGACGAGAAGCCTCCCCTTGCCCGCAACCAGCAGCGGGCCGATCGCGGTCCCGGTGATGCCGTAGTAGGCGATGGTCATCGCAAGCCTCCTTGCCACCGAATGGGTACGCCCTGCGCTCGGTGTTAATCGTTGCTCGGCTTCTTGTAGTACTGGGTACCGTTCTCCATGTACTTGACCAGCCGGCCTTCGAGCACGAGGTAGTCGAGGTGGGAGAGCGTCTCGCCCAATGCCGCGCGCTGCATCCACGACGAGAACGTCGCGAGCGTGCCCGTCACCCACTTGACGCGGCCGGCCACGTCGAACGCGGTGCGCGGGCCGTCGCCGACGCACACGACCATCTCGTTCAGCCGGTCCACGTGGTGCTGCTCGATGCTCTGCAGGCGCCCCCGCAGGTCAGCGAAGCTGTACTCGTGCGCCGGCAGCACCAACTCCACGTCGAGGTCTTCGAGCCGCTTCAGCGACGCGATGTAGTCGCCGAGCGGGTTGCCCTGCTGTTGAGGGTGCAGGCTGATGTTCGGCGTGATCGTCGGCAGCACGTGGTCGCCGGTGAGGATGAACTTCTTGCCGCGCTCCAGGAAGCAGATGTGCCCGGGCGAGTGCCCCGGCGTCCACCAGACCTCGAAGTCAAAGCGGCCGATGTTCAGCTGCTCGCCGCCCCAGACAACTTCGTCGGGCTCGACGGCGTCGACGAACGCGCGGACGGGCATGGCCGACGTCTTGAGGTCATCCATGCTGTCCTTCGGGACACCGTGCATGATCAGCCAGTCGCCCATCTGCGCTAACAACTGCTCAGGGTTCTTGTAGCGCGAGCGGATCAGATCGCGTTCGCGCTGGTGGATGATCACCGTCGCGCCGCTGCGCTCCTTCACCTGCCCGGCGAGGCCGTAGTGGTCGGGGTGGACGTGCGTCACCAGCAGCGTCTTGAGCTTTGCGAAGCCGACGCCCGCGTCGTTGAGCTGCTGCTCCAGCGCGTCGAACGCCTCCGGCACGTTCCAGCCGGAGTCGACGAGCGTCCAGCCGTCGCGCCCTTCGATGAGGTACGGCAGCACCCAGCCGAGGGGGTTGTTCGGGATCGGGACTCTGAGCTGGTACAGGCCGTCCATGATCTGGACGGGGT
>JBBTPG010000110.1:4708-7004 GCA_038066315.1 Chloroflexota bacterium
GGGTCCGCGATCAGCAGGTCGACCTCCGCCGGCCGCATGAACTGCGCGTCGCTCCGGATGTGCTGCTCCCAGTTCAGGCCGACTCGCTCAAACGCGACCTGCGCGCACTCCTTGATCTGGTGCGTCTGGCCCGTACCGATGACGTAATCGTCCGGCTCCGGCTGCTGCATCATCAGGTGCATCGCGCGGACGTAGTCGCCGGCGAACCCCCAGTCGCGCCGCGGCTCCAGGTTGCCGAGCACCAGCTCCTTCTGGAGGCCGAGCTTGATGCGCGCGGCCGCGAGCGTGATCTTGCGCGTCACGAACTCCGGCCCCCGGTGCGGTGACTCGTGGTTGAACAGGATGCCGTTGCAGGCGAAGATGTTGTAGCTCTCGCGATAATTCACGGTGATGTAGTGCGCGTACGCCTTGGCGACGCCGTACGGGCTGCGCGGGTGGAACGGCGTGCTCTCGTTCTGCGGTGTCTCGCGCACCTTGCCGAACATCTCGCTGCTCGACGCCTGGTAGAACTTGATGCCTTGGCCCGACTTCGATCGCGACGCCGACGCCCCGGCGCTCAGGCGGATCGCCTCGAGCACGCGCAGCGCGCCCAGGCCCGTGATCTCGCCCGTAAGTTCAGGCTGGTTCCACGAGAGCATCACGAAGCTGATCGCCGCCAGGTTGTACACCTCGTCCGGCTGCACCTTCTGCATGACGTTCATCAGCGACGCCTGGTCCAGCAGATCGCCGTCCACGATGTGGATGTCGGGCAGCGTGCGTTCGAGCATCGGCCGCTTGGGGTTCGCCTGGCCGCGGATCAGGCCGTACACCTCGTACCCCTGCTTCAGCAGGTGCTCGGAGAGGTAATGGCCGTCCTGGCCCGTGATTCCCGTAATCAGCGCTCGTGGCATATCGCGAAGTCCCTCCTGAAGTTCGTGTCAAGGAAGGATAGCGGACGCCCACGGTCGCTGGCACCTGGGGCGTCCCTCAATTGTGCTTCGCCACGAAGAAGCCGGCGCGCGCGGTCTCTCGGTCGCAGAGCGATCCGGAAGAGGCAGCCCGTCGAAGCGGGTAGCCATGGCGTGCGCGGCAGCGGGCTGCGCCTGCTACTGCCCGGTGATGCGCTCGGGCACGATCTTGATGACCACGCGCACGTCGTCCGGCTTGTTCCAGGGGTACTTGTCCTCGCCGATGTACTTCTTCGCCAGCTTGTCGATGCCATCGAACCCGCCCTTGTCGGTGATCTCGACGACGCGCCCGCGAATCTCGATGTACGAGTACGGGTTCGCCGCGTCGGCGATGCTGAGCGAGACGCGCGGGTCGCGCTTGAGGTTGCGCACCTTCAGACGCTTCTTCTCGCTGTTGACGATCACGTGCGTGCCGTCGAAGTCCACCCACACGGGCGAGACTTGCGGTGAGCCGTCCTTGTTGATCGTGGCGATGTTGGCGAAATTCTTGTCGGTGAGGAACTTCTTCTGGGCGTCGGTGAGCGTCAGTACCATCTGCGGAGTCCTTTCTGAGGTGCGTGCCTGTCCAATCCACCGTACAGGACAAAGTACTGTGCCACAAACGCGGGGCCAGCGGCACGGTAGAATCGCCGCATGAATGCCGAACCAGTCCGCGCCGTGGTGTTCGATGTCGTGAACACGCTGTGGTTCGAGGCCAAGAGCCCCGACCTCGACCGCGTGTATCGCCTGCAAGCCGAGGCGGTTGCGCCGCTGCTCGATGGATGGGGCATTCGCCTCGGCGAGCCGCTGCCGACAATGCTGGCCCAGATCTGGCAAGCTGGCGAAAAAGCCGATCGCCGCGAACGAGAGCGCGGCTCCCTTCGAGAGGTGAGCATTCCGCTCTTGCTCCGTGGCGCGCTGGCCGTCCGAAATATCGAGATTAGTGCGGATCAAGCCGACGAGTTGTGGCGCGCGACGTGGATCCCGGCGCGGCATTTTGGCGTTCAACTCTATCCCGACACGCTCAATGTGCTCGCCGCACTGAAGACCGAGGGGCTGCTCGTTGGCATCAATACGAACCGCCCGTGTACGGCGGAGATGCACCTGCCGGGGCTGCGCGACTTCGGCATAGCGCCGTACGTCGATGCCGTCGTGTGCTCCGGCGATACCGGCTACGTGAAGCCCCATCCGTCGACCTTCGAACTCGTGCTCGACCGCCTCGGCGTCTCCGCAGACGAGACCGCGATGGTCGGCGACCTGCGCGATGCCGATATGCGTGGTGCCAAGGCGGTCGGCATGCGCACCGTCTGGAAGCTGAACGGCCGCTACGACCTGCCGCCGTGCCCCGAAGCCGATTACGCCATCCACGA
>JBBTPG010000111.1:0-3341 GCA_038066315.1 Chloroflexota bacterium
GTGATGCAGCGGCGGAGGCTCTCGGCGTTGCGGCGCATGATCTCGATGGCGATCTCGTAGTCGGACCGGCGGCCGGGGCGGCCGTAGCAGTTCGATCCGACGACCTTCGGCTCCTTCAAGAAGAACATGATCGGGTGGATCTGCACCGGCTGCGTGAACGCGCCCAGCACGCTGATCCGCCCGCCGAGACCCACGACCGTGAAGGCGTCGGCGAGCGTGTTCGCGTGGCCGCCGACCGTCTCGACGACGACATCGGCGCCGCCCGTGGCCGCGCTGATCTGGCCGACGCCCGCTGCGTCGTCGCCGAACACCGCGTCGGCGCCGAGCGTTTCGGCCATCGCCTTCTGGTGCGGGTGGCGGGCCGTAGCGGCGATGTACGTCGCGCCCATCGCCTTGGCGGCGGCGATCGCCATCAGGCCGATCGTCCCGGCGCCCAGCACGGCGACGCGGTCGCCGAAGCGCAGGTCGACGAGGCGCAGCCCGTGTACGGCGACGGCGAGCGGCTCGCAGAGCGCGCCCAGCTCGCAGTCAACTTCCGGCGGCAGCTTGTAGAGCGCGTACGACGGCACGGCCATGTACTCGCGCAGGCCGCCGGGGATGTTGAGGCCGTTCGCCTTGCGGCCCGGGCAGAGGTGGTAGTTGCCGGAGCGGCACTGCACGCACGTCAGGCAGACGTCGAACAGCTCGAGCGCGACGCGGTCGCCCTTCGCGAAACCCGTGACGCCTTCGCCGAGCGCCTCGACCTCGCCGGCGCACTCGTGGCCAAGGACGAAGCCCGGCGGCACGGGGAACTCGCCGCGGTAGAAGTGCAGGTCGCTGCCGCAGACGCCGACGCTGCGCACGCGGACGAGCGCCTGACCCGGCTCCGGTTGCGGGACGTCGACGTCCTTCAGCTCGAACGCGCGGGGGCCGGCGACGGATGCTTGTTTCATGTGCTTCCCTTTCGCGTCTGCAGAGCCGATTGATCTCAGGACGTAGGGACAGGTCTTTAGACCTGTCCGTCCCGGTGGCGCGGCACTCGGGTTGAGCCTCAGCACCCGCATCGGGACAGGTCTGCAGACCGGTACCCAACCGATCGGTATTCGTGTTGCGATCGCCTGTTCCGGCTCCGGGCTCCGTTATGATGGCCGGGTGAAGGCGCTGAATCAACCTGAGAGCTGGTGGGGGTGGCACGGCTACAACCACCCGGAGGCGCTCTCGATCACGCAGATCTTGCAGGCGGGCACGATGCCGCCGCGCGTCGCGGCGATCCTCTCGCTGGCGATGGAACGCGGCGCGCCGATGATCCTCGCCGCCGAGCCGCCCGGCGCCGGTAAGACCACGCTGCTCACCGCGCTGCTGGCGTTCGCACCGCCGGCGTCGTCGGCGTACTTCACGCGCGGCTGGGGCGAGACGTTCCGGCTGCCGCCGCGCGCTGCCGGCGACCCGCCGACCTACCTGCTGGTGAACGAGATCAGCGACCACCTGCCGGTGTACTCGTGGGGCCCGTACGTCCAGCGCGAGTTCGAGCTGGCGGCCGAGGGTTATTCGCTCATGTCGACGATGCACTCCGAGACCGTGGACGGCGTCATCGAGCAACTCATCGAGGAGTGCGACGTGCCCGTCGCGAACATCGGCCACCTGGCGCTTGTGGTGCCGATGTACGTCGGCATGAACGCCGGGCGGCGCGTGCGGCGAGTGAGCGAGGTGGCCGTGCTGGAGCCGCTGGGCGGTTCGTATGATCGGCACTCGATCGCCCGGTGGGATACGGAAGCGGACACGTACGAGGTGCTGGCGACGCCGGCGGAGGTGAACGCGCTGGCGCGGCGGCTGGGCATGGAAGACGAGGATCTGATCCGCGCGCTTGCGGAGCGCGAACAGCTCTTCGAGACGCTGCTGCGCGAGGGAGTGACGTCGATCGAGGACGTGCAGGAGCGGGTGTTTGCGGCGGCGGGACACCAGTTGCTGGGCTATTAGCGCCGATCTCGCGCGGGTGCTATGTGGCACAGCCGTCCCGGCTGTGAACCGAGATGATCCGGGCGTATGTGGCACAGCCGTCCCCGGCTGTGAGTCCTCTGAATCCGGCTGGCTCTGAGGCCCGGAACCGTTGGTGAAAGGATCTCAAGTGGCGGAACAGTTCGACATCGTGATCGTGGGCGGCGGGATAGCGGGCGGGGCGCTGGCGACGGTGCTGGCGCGTGCGGGCAAGCGCGCGCTGGTGCTCGAAAAGACGACGCAGTATCGCGACCTGGTGCGCGGCGAGTGGATCGCGCCGTGGGGCGTCGCCGAGCTGAAAGCGCTCGGCCTGTACGACACGTTCATCGCGGCGGGCGGGCACCACCTCAGTAAGCACGTGCCGTACGGCGATGCCGTCGATCCCGCCACGGCGGCGGCGGCGGCGCTGGACATGACGGGCCTGCTGCCAGGAATACCGGGGCCGCTGACCATCGGCCACCCGAAGATGTGCGAGCTGCTGCACGAGACGTCGGTAGCCGCGGGCGCGACGGTGCTGCGAGGCGTGAGCGACATCGTGCGCCTGACGTTCGGCACGTCGCCATCGGTGACGTATGTGCACGACGGCGCCGAGCACACGGCGACGTGCCGCCTGATCGTCGGCGCCGACGGGCGCGGGTCCATCGTGCGGCGCGCGGCGGGCATCGACCTGCACCGCGACGCGACGCATCACCTCTTCTCAGGCATGCTGGTCGAAGGCGCCGACGGCTGGCCCGCCGATACGCAGGCGATCGGCGCGGAGAATGATGTGCACTTCCTCGCCTTCCCGCAGGGTCACGGACGCGTGCGGCTGTACCTGGGCTATTCGACCGAGCAGCCGCAGCGGTTGGCGGGCGGGCGAGGCCAGCAGGCGTTTCTCGATGCGTTCCGGCTCAAGAGCGTACCCGGGAGCGAGCACCTGGCGAACGCGCGTCCCGCGGGTCCGTGCAACTCGTATCCCAATGAAGACACGTGGACCGACACGCCATGCGCGGAGGGCGTTGTGCTCGTCGGCGACGCGGCGGGCCACAACGACCCGATCATCGGGCAGGGGCTATCGATCACGTATCGCGACGTGCGCATCGTGCGCGACATCCTGCTCGCGGGCGGGGACTGGTCGGCGCCGGCGTTCGCGCCGTACGCGGACGAGCGCCGCGAGCGGATGCGGCGGCTGCGCTTCTCGGCCACGCTGCAGTCGCGGCTGGAGAACGAGTTCGGGCCGGAAGCGGAGGGACGGCGGCGTCGCGCGTTCGAGCGTCGCGCGCAGGACCCGGCGCTGATGCTGCCGGCGCTGGCGACGATGCTGGGGCCGGAGCGGATGCCGGCGGCAGCGTTCGAAGATAGCGTGATGGAGCGCACGCTGGCGTAAC
>JBBTPG010000112.1:0-6091 GCA_038066315.1 Chloroflexota bacterium
GGACGTGCCGGGCGTGCAGCCGGGCGACGAGGTCGAGGTGATGCTGTTGGACTAGCGGCCGCTACATCTCGACGCTGAAGCGGCGGAAGCCGTTGCTGGCCTCGCTGAACGTCGTCTCCACGCGGTCGACACGCGCGAACCGCGGGCCGGACCTAAGAGCATCGACGAGCGCAGCGAGCGCGCTCTCGTCACCCTCGGCGACGACCTCGACGCTGTCGCCGTCGTCGCCGTTTCGAACGTAGCCCGTGATGCCGCGCCACGACGCTTCGCGCCGCACGAAAGCACGGAAGCCCACACCCTGGACACTGCCGACCACGACCGCCTTCAACCGCCGCATGGCACTTCCCGTCGTATCAGCCACTGAGCCCGGCCTGGCCGCGACCGTGAACGCGCGTTGCCGCGTTCGCGGGTGCAGCATACGGCGATGCCGGCACCTCATGCTATCCTCGTTCGATGCGCATCGTCTTCATGGGCTCGCCGGAATTCGCGCTGCCAGCGCTCAGCCGTTTGATCGAGAGCGAACACGAGATTGTGGGCGTCTACACGCAGCCGGATCGTCCTTCCGGCCGCGGGCGAAAGCTGACACCCCCGCCTGTCAAGACGCTCGCGCTTGCTCATGGGCTCGACGTGCGGCAGCCGAAATCGATCAGCAAGCCGGACGTCGTCGAGGACCTCCGGCGGCTGGCGCCGGACGTGGGCGTCATCGCCGCGTACGGTCAGATCCTGCGCCAGGCGGTGCTCGACGTGCCACCGCTGGGCATCCTGAACATCCACGCATCGCTCCTGCCCCGCTGGCGCGGCGCCGCGCCCATCTCGGCGTCGATCCTCGCCGGTGATGCGGAGACCGGCGCAACGATCATGCTCGTGCGTCTGGCACTCGATGCAGGCCCGATGCTCGGCGCCGCGCCTGTCCCGATCTCAGCGTCGGACACAACGGCCACGCTCACGCCGAAGGTCGCCGCCGAGGGCGCCAAGCTGCTCATGGAGGTGCTGCCCAGGTGGGCGCGGCACGAGATCGCGCCGGTCGAGCAGGACGAGTCGCTTGCCACGTACGCGCCGCAGATCGAGAAGGCCGACGCGCTGATCGACTGGGATCGCCAGACGGTGCGCGAGGTGTTGCGCAGCGTCCGCGCCTACAACCCGTGGCCGATGGCCTTCTCGTACATGGAGGGCCAGCCTCTGCGCCTTCTCGAGTGCGCGCCGCTTGCGGTGGTGGCGGCCAGACCGCCAGGCACAATCTTCTCGTTAGAGGCCGAAGCGTCGCCGCCCGGCGCCGGGTTCGCCATCGCAGCCGTGGACGGCGCAATCGCCGCGATCACGGTCCAAGGCGCGGGCGGCAAGCCGATGGCTGCTTCCGCTTACCTGCGCGGCCATACAGACATCATCGGCAAGCAGCTTCGACGGGCACGTTCGTAGCGTCGCCGAGCGTGGCGGGCCCGGCCGGGCTATTCCTTCAGCCGGAAGAAGAAGCTCTCGTTCTGGTAGGCGAGCAGCTTGTGGTCCGGCGTCGTCGCGATCCATGCGCGCTGCGTCACCTGGTCGGCGCTGAGGTCGATGACCCACGCCTCGAAGTCGCCCGCGGGCGTCTTGATCGTCTCCTTGTCCTTCACGCGCAGCGTCACCGTCTGGGTGTCCCGGCGGTTCGAGAAGACCGTCGTGTACGTGACCGTGTACGCCTTTTCGAACTTCAGGGTGCGCCAAATGAAGAGCGATGAGTCGTTGTCGTATGCATGCTCGGGCACACACAACGGGTTGTTCCGCGTGCTGTCGGGCTCCGCGGCGTCGGGCGGCTTGAACGTGCTCTGCTTGATCTTCACGACGCGCTTCGACGCGCAATCCTTCTCGACATCTTCGTAGGCCGCGTCCGAAACGCGCTTCTGATCCTTGTCGATGATGGTGTGTACCGCGCTCAGCGGCTTGAGGGTTGATGCATCGACCTTCGTCACCGCCTCGTCGGAATTGCCGGCGTCATCGGTCGTGCGCTGCGTCAGCACGAATGCGTCGCCCTCTTTCGCGATTGAGAGCGTCGTCGTCGCTTTGGGCTTGTTGTTCTCGCGCAGCTCGTACGTGCGGGTCTCAGGCGCCGTCCATGGGATCTGCGTTACGATGTCGGTGCGCTCCGGCGCATTCGCCGTCGAGGCGCAGCCGGCGGCGGCTATCCACGTCAGACAAGTGGCGATCGCCAACAGCACCCGTAAGCGGCGGCTCTGTTGTCTGTTCACTGCTGTCTGTTGTCCCGTGGGCCTCATGCGAGCGCCGACGCGGCGTGCCGCACGCGCTCCAACGCCTCTTCGATGTCGCCGCGCTCGATGCCGTAGTGCGTGACCATGCGGAGCCGGCCGGGCGCCGTGACGGTCGAGAGCACGCCGTGCTGCTTCATGGAGCGCGCGAAGCCCAGCCAATCGCCGCGCACGCCGAAGATCACGATGTTGGTGTCGATGCTTTCGGGGTCCAGGTCGACCATCGGCAACTCCGCGAGCCCACGAGCGAGCAGTTTCGCGTTGGCGTGGTCGTCGGCCAGCCGGTCGACCATGTGCTCCAGCGCGTATACACCGGCCGCGGCGATGATGCCTCCCTGCCGCATGCCGCCGCCGACCATTTTGCGCATCTTCCTCGCGCGGGCGATGAACTCGCCGGATCCGCAGAGGACCGATCCCACCGGCGCGCCGAGCCCCTTTGACAGGCAGAATCCGACCGAATCCGCGGGCGCGGCGAGCGCCGCGACGCTGGTGCCGAGCGCGACCGCAGCATTGAAGATCCGCGCGCCGTCGATGTGCACGCGCATGCCGTGCCGGTGTGCGACGCCCGCGAGCGCCTCGACGTCCTCGATCGGGATGGCAGCGCCTCCGCAGCGGTTGTGTGTGTTCTCGAGGCAGAGGAGCGACGTCGCCGGCGTATGCACGTTTTCGCCGCGGATGGTCGCTTCGACCCCGGCAGGGTCGATGTGGCCGCGCGCGTCGTTGTCCACCGGCCGGAGTTGGACTCCCGCGACTCCGGCCGCGCCGGCTACTTCGTAATACAGGATATGCGCTTCGCTGCCGACGATCGCCTCGTCGCCGCGGGCGCAGTGTGCCATGATCGCGACCAGATTGCTCATGATGCCGCTGGCGACGAAGAGCGCGGCTTCCTTGCCCGTGCGCTCGGCCGCCATCGCCTCGAGCCGCCGGACCGTCGGATCCTCGCCGAAGACATCGTCACCGACGGGCGCCGTCGCGATCGCCCGCCGCATCTCGTCGGACGGCACGGTGACCGTGTCGCTGCGCAGGTCGATGATGCGCGGATCAGTCATGGGCGGCTGCCGTTGCGGGCCACAGCGTCTGGAACCCTTCCGATCCGCGAATGGCCGCCACCTCCACCAACCGCTCCTCCTCGACGAGCTGGCTGAACGCCTCGTCGCACTGGCTCGCCGTCTCGGGCCAGCCCAGCGCCACCAACCGCCTTGCGATGTGCTCCCAGACGCCGGATTCCGCCAGAGCCCGCGCGTGGCGCGGCCACTCGAACGTCAGAATGCGTTCCGGCGAGCGGAACCGCGGCCGCATCACCTTGAGGCTTCGAAAGCGCTCCTCGGCGTTCGCGGCTGGCGGCACGACTTTGATCATCGGCCCGAACTGGTCGTTGGTCCGCGCATCGATCAGCAGCCGCCGATCCGTCACCCCGAAACGCACGACGAGCACTTCGGCCGCATCGATGACGCGGCGCACTTCGTCGAGATCGATGCCATAGCCGACGTTCATGGATGCCTCGCCTCCGCATTCTAGATTCGAAACGGAGCGCGAACAAGCAGATGTGCCGGACGTGCTCGCGTTATGTCTGCTCGGCACTGTTTGCTCCGGCTCCGCGCGGTTATGTCTGCTCGGCACTTTTCGTCTCTTCGCTATGACGGACACCGGGCCGGAGGCTACAGGGCGATCAGTTGGCCTGCGATGAGGATGGCGCGCGTCCGGCCGATCTCCAACCGTCGATGTCACCATGGTCGGATGCAGGGTCCGTGCCAGCCCGGACACCGCGCGGACGAGGGCGTCCGCGCTCCATGCCCTTGGGCCGCGGCCGCACGAGGGCACGCCGCCGCGTGCCCCTACCCGCCGACCGACGAAGCGGCTGCGCGTAACGCCGCGCCGTCGTACCATGTGCGTTCAACGCACTTCAGAAAGGACGCCCACAGATGGAACTTCGACCGCTCGGCCGCACCGGCGTCAAGGTGAGCAGCCTCTGCCTCGGCTGCATGATGTTCGGCGGCAAGACGAATCCGGACGACTCGTACGCCATCATCGATAAGGCGATCGACCAGGGCATCAACTTCATCGACACGGCCAATGTCTACAGTATCGGCCGCAGCGAAGAGGTGACGGGCGAGGCGCTGCACCGCAACGGCCGCCGCAACCACGTCGTCCTGGCCACGAAGGTCCACGGCGTGATGGACAGCGAGGACCCGAACATGCAGGGCAACTCGCGCCGCCACATCATTCAGCAGTGCGAGGCGTCGCTGCGCCGGCTCAAGACCGACTGGATCGACCTCTACCAGATCCACCGCCCGCAGTCCGACATCCCGATCGACGAGACGCTGCGGGCGCTCGACGACCTGATCCGCGCGGGCAAGGTGCGCTACATCGGCAGCAGCACGTTCGGCGCCTGGCAGCTCGTGGAGTCGCTGTACGTGGCGAAGGAGCTGGGGACGCACCGCTTCGTCTGCGAGCAGCCGCCGTACAACCTGCTGGACCGGCGCATCGAGCGCGAGCTGCTGCCGATGGCACGCACGTACGGCCTGGCGATCATCCCGTGGAGCCCGCTGGCCGGCGGCCTGCTGACGGGCAAGTACCAGCGCGGCCAGGAGCTGCCCGAAGGCGCCCGGTTCGCCGATGTGAACAACCCGATCTACCGGGCGCGCCTGAACGACCGCATCTACGACGTCATCGAAGGCCTGCAGCCGATCGCCGACGCCAAGGGCTGCACGCTCTCGCAACTGGCGCTGGCGTGGGTGATGCACCAGCCCGGCGTGACGAGCCCGATCATCGGCCCGCGCACGATGGAGCAGTACGACGACAACATGAAGGCGCTCGACGTCGAGATCACGGAGGACGACCGCAAGCAGATCAACCGCATCATCCGCCGCGGCGACAGCGTCGCGCCATTCTACGAATCGGACTTCGGGCCGCATCAGTATCGGTAGCGCGGTGCGGCCTGCCTTAGAGGAGAATCTCGAAGCCCTCCCGGACGAAGTCGCGATCGTGCGTGAGGATCTGGCGTATGCCGTAGTCTCCACAGATGATCATGGAGGAACAGTCGGCAATGCTGTACTGCTTGTCAAGACGCGTCGCGTAGAGTTCGATGCTGCGAATGAGCAATTCGCGCGCGAACGACACAACGGACACACTCGGGTCTCCGAGAACACGCCTCGCGAGCTCCGCGGCGACGGCGCGAGATCTCTCCTCGTATCGGGAGAAGTACGTTAGCACTTCGGCGAGGACGAGATCGCTCGTCACGAACGACGTATCGGGCAACGCGAGCAACTCGGCGAAGGCTGCCTGAGCCACAGCATGCAGATCGTCCCGTTCGTCAATCATGGCGATGTAGAAAGCGGAATCGACGAAGATCGTGGACAATCAGTCCTGCCGAGCCGTGCCGTCGAGATAGTGGTCGAAGTTCCTCGCAGCATCGCGCGGCATGCGCGCGCGCTCCTCCTCAGGGATGGAGCGAAACAGCACCATCATCTGATGCCAGAACTCGCCGGGAGGCAGCGGCTCCGCAATCGCCGGCCCGTGCACGGGCGTCTTACGCTTGCGAGCGGGTTTTCGGATCGTCATGCCTGAAGTATAGCCCTTTCTTCGCTCGTCCTTTCGGCCGCGATCTGCGAACGATGGCCCGGTGCGGCTGTTCGCCGTGCGGGCGCAAGAAGCGTAAACCCGGCACAGCGCGCGCGGGCGGCCACTCGATGGCCGCCTATGGCGACTCTTCGACTACGCCTGCCCGCCCTGCCGCTACTCGGCCCCTGGCTTGACCGGGAAGACGATGTGGTCGTCGCCGATGGCGATGCGGAATTCCGCGTCGACGAGCGCTTTGTAGTCGATGCGCTGCTCGAAGACGGGTGCGCCGT
>JBBTPG010000113.1:0-1893 GCA_038066315.1 Chloroflexota bacterium
CTGCTTGTCGGCGCCGTCGCCGCCCTTGCGGTGGATCTTCAGGTGGTCGCGCCACTCGCTGTAATCCAGCTCGTCGACGAACTGCGCGCGCACGATCGCGATCGACCGCCGCAGCGTCGTACCGATCGCCTGGTACAGCGCGCCGAGCTCCGCATCCGACAGCGTCGTGCGCTTGCGGAACGGATTGATCCGCGCTTCGAACAAGATCTCGTCCGAGTACGCGTTGCCGATGCCGGCGATGAACTTGTAGTTTGTGAGGATGTTCTTGATCGCGCCGCTGTGCTTCTTGATGCGCTGGCGGAACTCGTCCTCGCTCACGTCCAGCGCGTCCGGCCCCATCTCCGCGAACATCGGCACGGACATGATCGCGTCGGCCGGCACGACGTAGATCTTGCCCATCAGCAGGCGGTCGGAGTAGCGGAGCTGCCAGCCGTCTTCGAGCTGCATGACCACGCACGTCTTCGGGCGCTTGCGGTCGCCCGGCTGCAGGTACTGGAAGCGGCCCGCCAGCATCGGGTTGACGACGAGCACGCGCTCATCCGCCAGGCCGAACAGCAGGAACTTGCCGCGCCGCAGCACCTCGCCGAAGCGGTTTCCCGTCAGCGCCGCCTCGAAGTCCGCCGCGCCGCTGCGCACCACGTGCGGGATCAGCGCCTCCGCCTTCGTGACCTCCACGCCGGCGATGCGCTCGTTGAGGAAGCCGCGGATCGCCTCCAGGTCGGGTATCTCGGGCATGCGGGTAGCGTAGCGGGTGAGCCATCAGCTGTCAGCGGGTCAGCCAGTCAGCTCGCTTCGAGCGACACCACCCCATGTAGGGGCACACCGCAGTGTGCCCGCGCGCGACGCGCGCTGTACCCCAAGCTTCACGGCGAGGCTTACTATATCATGTGTTTACTGCGCAAAACCGCCGCGCAGCCATCGTCGCTGCGTTCTCCTGTGGGTTGACTGATGCTGACTGACGCGATCTTCCCCGCTCTTGTCGAGATGCTCCCCGACGCCGTTGTGATCGCCGACAGGGCGGGCCAGATCCTGCTGGTCAACGCGCAGGCCGAGGCGCTGTTCGGCTACGAGCGCGCCGAGCTCATCGACCAGCCCGTGGAGGTGCTCGTGCCGGACGAGCTGCGCGCGGCGCACGAGGGGCACCGCACCGCGTACGCGAGCCGGCCGGGCACGCGGCCGATGGGCGTCGCGATGGAGCTGCAGGGCCGGCGCAAGGACGGCAGTTGCTTCCCCGTCGAGATCAGCCTCAGCCCGCTCGTCCGCGGCACCGAGTTGTACGTCACCAGCATCATCCGCGACGTCAGCGAGCGCAACCGCATGCGCACCGAGATCGAGATGCAGCAGGAGCGCCAGCGCATCGCCATGGACCTCCACGATGGCACCATCCAGTCGATCTACGCCATCGGCCTCGGACTCGAACTGGTGCTCGGCGACCTGGCGAGCGACCCCGTAAGCGCGGGCAAGCACGTCGATGGCGCGATCGACCAGCTCAACACGGTCATCGGCGACATCCGCGCCTACATCTTCGACCTCCGCCCCGCGCAGTCCGCCGGCGACCTGCTCGCCGACCTTTCGGCCACGGTCGAAGAGTTCCGCGCCAGCTCGATGCTGCGCGTGTCGTGCGAGCTGCCGCCATCGATCGCGGCGCTGCGCGACGACCGCGCGATGGCAATGCTGCACATTGCGCGCGAAGCCCTGATGAACGCGCGCAAGCACGCGCACGCGTCCGAAATCGTCGTCACCATCGCGCAGGTCGACGGCGCCGTACACATCGAGATCCGCGACGACGGCGACGGCTTCGAGCCGCAAGCGCGCCTCACCGAGACGCACCGCGGCCTGCGCAACATGCGCCTCCGCACCCAGCGCCTCGGCGGCTCGTTCGACCTGGAGTCG
>JBBTPG010000114.1:0-1520 GCA_038066315.1 Chloroflexota bacterium
CAGCACTCACGCTGCGCCGGCAATCCGCCACGCGAATATCGCGGTGATGCCCGATGCCACCGAATGCGCATACTGTCGGTGAGCGGCTGGGGACGCTCTGACCGGCCGCCGCGGCGCGCCGCAAGCTTCGCAGATGATGGAGGTGTTCGATGATTCTCGTCACAGGCGGCACCGGCTTCGTGGGCTCGGCGACCGTCAAGGAGCTGTTGCGGCGCGGTGAGAAGGTCGCCGTGCTCGGACGAGACGCCGACAAGATCCACAGGCGCCTGGGCACGGAGGTCGAAGCGCGCGCCGGCGACGTGCGCGATCCGGCGACGCTGGGCCCCGCCATGCAGGGCATCGACATCGTCATCAACGCGGTGCAGTTCCCCGGCTCGCCCATCGAGAATCGGCGCAAGGGCTACACATTCGAGGAGATTGACCTCAAGGGCACACGCAACCAGGTGGACGCGGCGAAGACGGCCGGCGTCAAGCGCTTCGTCTGCATCAGCGGCATCGGCGCCGCGAAGGACGCCGAGAAGCACTGGTTCCGCTACAAGTGGGAGGCGGAGGACTACGTGCAGAGGAGCGGGCTGGAGTGGGTGATCCTGCGTCCGGCATGGGTGTTTGGCCCTGAGGACATCTCGCTCAACCGGTTCCTTGGCTTCGCGAAGCGGCTGCCGTTCATCCCGATGTTCGGCAGCGGCAAGCAGGACATGCAGCCGGTGTTCGTCGACGACGTCGCCCGGGTGGCGGCCGACTGCGCGCTCAAGCCCGAAGCGGCGAATCTCGTGTTCGAGATCGGCGGGCCGGAGGTGATGTCGATGAATGAGGTGATCGCGACGGCGCTCGGCGTGATGGGCACGAAGCGGCGGCTCCTCCACCAGCCGGTCTTCGTCGGCAAGGCGATCGGCACGATCAGCGGCGTCCTTCCGTCGCCGCCACTTTCGTCGGACGCGGTCGACTTCATCACACAGCCCGCGACGGCGGACAACAACGTGCTGATGGAAGTGCTGAAACCGCAGCTCACGTCACTCAAGGACGGGCTGAGGACGTATCTCTGATCCCCGGCGGCGGGCGGCCACGTGGGGCCGCCCCTTGTAAGCGGGGTTGGATCGCGCGCGAGAACCCTCAAAGCCGAGGACGGCTGTGCCAGATTTCTGGATCGCTCGCGCCGTTCGCAGGTGCGCAAGATGGTGCATCCGTACCATCGATCCGCTCCGCACGGCGTGCTAGGCTGATAATGGTAAAGTTCTCGTAACTTGACGTTGCGGGCATCCGGCTCGTACCGTTCAAGAAACTTTACCGGAGGGGTGGGCGAGTCATGCTCAAGACGCGGGTTTTCGAGGTGCTGGAGGAGCGCGGGCAGAAGCAGCGCTGGCTTCTGGGCGAGCTCGAACGGCGCGGCTATCGCGTCAGCGAAGGCTACCTCTCGCAGATCAAGTCCGGAGTAAAGCAGCCGAACCGGCAGTTCATCGATGCGGTGTGCGGCGTGTTCGGCATGGCCGAGCAGAAGCTGTTCTACGTTGAAGGAGGCAGAC
>JBBTPG010000114.1:1620-3798 GCA_038066315.1 Chloroflexota bacterium
GGGCAGCCGGCGGCAAGCGCCAGAAGGGCAAGATCAACGTCGCGATCATCGGCGTCGGCAACTGCGCGTCGTCGCTGGTGCAGGGCCGCTACTTCTACCGCGACGCGAAGGAGGGGCAGCTCATCCCCGGCCTGATGCACACGAATCTGGGCGGCTACCACATCAGCGACATCAACTTCGTCGCCGCCATCGACATCGACGAAAACAAGGTCGGCCACGACCTGTCGGAGGCGGTGTTCACGACGCCGAACAACACCATCAAGTTCAGCGACGTGCCGCATCAGGGTGTGCGCGTCTCGCGCGGCATGACGCACGACGGCCTGGGCAAGTATCTCTCGAAGGTGATCACGAAGGCCAAGGGGCCGACTGATGACATCGTGAAGCTGCTGAAGGAGACGGAGACGGACGTCGTCGTCAGCTACCTCCCCGTCGGGTCGGAGGAGGCGACGAAGTGGTACGTGGAGCAGGTGCTCGCCGCCGGCTGCGGGTTCATCAACTGCATCCCCGTCTTCATCGCACGCGACCACTACGGCTACTGGCCGAAGCGCTTTCAGGAGGCCGGGCTGCCGATCATCGGCGACGACATCAAGTCGCAGGTCGGCGCGACCATCGTGCATCGCGTGCTGACGCGCCTGTTCCGCGACCGCGGCGTGCGGCTCGACCGCACGTACCAGCTCAACTTCGGGGGCAACACCGACTTCCTCAACATGCTCGAGCGGGAGCGGCTGGAATCGAAGAAGATCTCGAAGACGAACGCCGTCACGTCGCAGCTTGACTACGAATTGCCTGCCGACGACGTACACGTCGGGCCTTCGGACCACGTGCCGTGGCTTCTGGACCGCAAATGGTGCTACATTCGGATGGAAGGCACGACCTTCGGCGACGTCCCTCTGAACGTGGAGGTGAAGCTGGAGGTCTGGGACAGTCCGAACTCCGCCGGCGTCGTTATCGACGCGATCCGCTGCTGCAAGATCGCGCTCGACCGCGGCATCGCCGGCCCGCTCGAAGGCCCGTCGGCGTACTTCATGAAGTCGCCGCCGACGCAGTACGCCGACGACGTGGCCCACGACATGGTGGAGGAGTTCATAGCGGGATGAGGCACGGTTGCTCGACAGGACGGTCTACTGGCTCTTTCGGCTGTCGATCCTCCTGACGCGCCCGCTGCCGCTGCGGCGCGGATACTGGTTCGCCGAACGGGTAGCGTTGGTCTGTTACTGGGTGATCTTCCCGCGCCAGCGCAAGGCGCTCAACGCGAATTTGGCGCACGTGCTGCAAAGCAACGACGCCAGGTTCGTCGATTCCGTGGCGCGCCGATCGTTCCGCAACTTCGGCAAGTACGTCATCGACTTCGTCCACTTCCCATCGATCACGCGCGAGGAGATCAAGCATCGCCTCCGCTTCGACCAGTGGGAAGCGTTCAACGAAGCGGCGCAAGCCGGCCGTGGCATCATCGTCGCGACGATCCACTTCGGCGTGTGGGACTTCGGCGCGGCGGCGTTAGCCGCCTACGGCTACCCCGTCAACGCCATCGCCGAGACGTTCCCCTACCCACCGATGAACGATCTCGTCCAGGGTTCGCGCGCGAAGTTAGGGACGAACGTCATCGGCCACGACCGCATGGGCCCCACGGTCTTCAAGGCACTGCGCCGCGGCGAGATCCTGGCGCTGCTCGTAGACGTGGCATCGTCAGAAGCCACGGGCATCCGCGTCGACTTCTTCGGCGCGCCGGCGCTGGTCTCGCCCGCGGCGGCGCGCATCGCGCTTCGTACGAACGCGTGGGTAATGCCCGCGGTGGTGCTGCGCGGGCCGGAAGACGACGTCGAGATCCGGCCGATCATCGATACGAGCCTGCGCGACTTCACGCCGACCGGCGATGAAGCGCGCGACGTGCATGAGCTGACGCGGCTCATCATGCAATCGATGGAGAAGACGATCCGTCAGCACCCCGACCAGTGGTTCATCTTCCGGCGTCTCTGGAACAACACGGCCACCGCCCCGGCATCGGCGGGCACACTCGCGGAAGGGGTCTGACGCATTGCGATTCCTGCCCCGCCTGAGCAAGTGGCGCTACTACCTGATGTGGGCGGTGATCCAGACGATCGGCCGCATGCCGATGAACTGGCGCTACGGCATCGCGCGCTTCCTCGCCGACCGCGTCTACGACTGGGGCCCGCGGAT
>JBBTPG010000114.1:3898-8085 GCA_038066315.1 Chloroflexota bacterium
TGACCGGAGACGGGAGCACGCGCGATCAGCGCGTGACAGTACACGTTGGGAACGGCCGACCTCCACATCCACACGCGTTACGGCGACGGCATGGCGACCGTGCCGGAGCTGCTTGCGTATGTCGAGCAGCGCGGCGACCTCGACGTCATCGCCGTCACCGAGCACGACACGCTGCACGCGGCCGACGAGGCGCGCGAGCTGCACGCGCGCCGTGGCAGCCACCGCTTCGAACTGGTCTGCGGCATGGAGGTCACCACCCTCGACGGCCACTTGCTGGCGCTGTTCATCGACGAGCCCGTCGCGAGCTTCCGCCGGATGGAGGAGACGCTCGCGGCGATTCACGGTCAGGGCGGCCTCGCCATCGTGCCACACCCGCTCTCGTGGCTGACTCGCAGCGTGGGCGTGCGCGTACTGGAGCGGGTCGCCGCTGTCCAAAACGACGCCGTGTACTTCGACGGCATCGAGGAGTACAACCTGAGCCCGGCCGGCCGCGTGACGTCGGCGAAGGCGCGGCGGCTGAACCGGGAGCGCTTCCACCTCGCCGCCGTCGGCTGCAGCGATGCGCACTTCCTCCAGTCGATCGGCAGCGCGCACACGCTGTTCGACGGCACGTCGGCGGCCGAGTTGCGCCGCGCGATCGAGACGAAGGCGACGGCTGGCGCGGTGGGGCGGGCGCCGCGCATATCGGAGTTGGGCTATCGCAACATCGCGCTGCAACAGTGGCGCGGCATGATGGCGACGCCGCGCAACATGGGCTGGGTACCGACGATCCGCAGCTTCATCGTCAGCCGCGCCCGCCACAAGCCCACGCCCGCCGCACCGCGATCCGAGGGTGAGCGTCGATGAAGATCGCGCTCGTCTCGCCGTACGACTGGTCGGTGCCGGGCGGCGTCAACAATCACATCGCGCACCTGGCGGAGATGTTCGCGCAGTTGGGCCACGAGCCGCACATCATCGCGCCCGGCGTGAACCAGGTGAGCGGCGGCGCGTTCCCGATCACGATCATCGGCCGGCCGATCCCGCTGCCCGTCAGCGGATCCGTCGCGCGCATCACACTCTCGCTGCGCACGGCCGGGAAGGTCAAGAAGGTGCTTGAAGAGACGGACTTCGACATCGTCCACGTGCATGAGCCGTTCATGCCGCAACTGCCCATCCAATTCCTGCGCTACTCGACGACGGTGAACGTCGGCACGTGGCACGCCGCGCGCGACTCTAACTTCGTGTACGTGTACGGACGGCGGCTGATCAAGCGCTGGCAGCGCAAGCTCGACGGGAAGATCGCTGTCTCGACCGCAGCCGTGAAGCACATCGAGAAGTACTTCCCCGGCTACTACAACATTATCCCGAACGGCGTCGACATCGAGCACTTCGAGAGGGACGTGGCACCGCTGCCGGAGTTCGATGACGGCAAGCGCAACGTGCTGTTCGTCGGCCGGCCGGAGCAGCGCAAGGGGCTCAAATATCTGATCCGCGCCTTCGTCGGTGTCCAGCGCGCCATCCCCGACAGCCGGCTGATCGTCGTGGGTGCGGGCGAGTTCGGCCGGTACGAGAACGCCGTGCGGAAGGCGAAGCTGCACGACGTCGTCTTCCGCAGCTACGTGCCGTTCGACGAGCTGCCGCGCTATCACCACAGCGCGCACGTCTTCTGCGCGCCGAACACCGGCTTCGAGAGCCAGGGCATCGTGCTGCTGGAGGCGATGGCCGCCGGCCTCCCGATCGTCGCCTCGAACATCGACGGCTTCGCGGGCGTGCTGACGCACGGCGTCGAGGGCCTGCTCGTCCGTCCCGAAGACCCGCAGGCGCTCGCCGACGCGCTGATCGACGTGCTGAGCCATCCATCACGCGGCGAGGCGATGGCTGCCCGCGGACGCGAGCGCTGCCAGTACTTCAGTTGGGACCGCGTGAGCCAGCAAGTGCTCTCGTACTACGAGCGCCTGATCTACGAGCGGCGCCTGGCGGAGCGCGACGCTGCCACGGACGAGGGGTGAACGAGGACCGACGCGCTCACGTCCCGGCGCTGGCCGCATCCAGTGACGCGATCTCACCCGCGGACAGCTGCAGGTCCGATGCGGGCAGCAGCGCGGCGAGCTGATCGGGCGTGTTGGCGCCGATGATCGGGCCGGTGATTGCGGGACGCGTCATTTGCCACGCGAGGGCGACGGCCGGCACGGTGGTACTGTGCGCCTTCGCGACCGCGTCAAGCCCATCGATGACGCGGAAGCCCTGATCGGTCATGTACTGCTTCGCGCGGCCGGCGCGCTGGCTCTCCGGCAAGGGCTGGTCCTTGCGGTACTTGCCGCTCAAGAAACCGCCGGCAAGCGGGCTGTACGGGATGACGCCGATGCCTTCGCGCACGCACAGCGCGGCGAGCCCGGCTTCGTACTCCTTGCGATGCACGAGGTTGTGGTGCGGTTGCAGCGTCGAGAAGCGCGGCAGCTTCTTCTCGCCGGCGACCTTCAGCGCAGCGCCGAGCTGCGCGGCGGTGTAGTTCGACGCACCGATGTGGCGCACCTTGCCGGCCTTGATCAGCTCGTCGAAGACCGCCAGCGTTTCTTCGATCGGCGTCTTCTCGTCGGGCCAGTGGCACTGGAAGAGGTCGATCGTCTCGACTTGCAGGCGGCGCAGGCTGTCTTCGACCGCGCGGGTGATGTGAGCGCGGCTCAGGCCCTCGCCGTCATCGCCCTTCCACATCGGCCCGCGCACCTTCGTCGCCAGCACGATCGTCGGGCGGTTGCCGCGTGCCTTCATCCAGCGGCCGATGATCTCCTCCGAGACGCCTCCGGGATTGCCCGGCGACCAGTTGCTGTACATATCCGCCGTGTCGATGAAGTTGCCGCCTGCCGCGACGAACGCATCCATCACGGCCGAAGAGGCCGCTTCGTCGGCCGTCCAGCCAAACTGCATCGTGCCCAGGCACAGGTTTGAAACGGTGAGCCCGGTGTTCCCGAGTTGTGTCGTGTTCATGCGCCAAGGCTACCGCGCTTCGCGAGAACAGAGAACAGACCACAGAGCGCCTGGGCGCTATCGCGTGCGCGCGGCAGCCGATAACCTTCGCATCGTGACCGCCGCACGCGACGACGAGTACCGGCTCCTGCACGCAGCGTCGTTCATGGCGCTGTTTTGCCTCGGGCTGTACGCATCGTCGTTCGGCCCGCTGCTGCCGTTCATCTCCGAGGACCTCGGCGTCTCGCTCGATACCGCCGGACTGATGCTCACGGCGTTGTTCATCGGTTCGATCACGGCATCGGCGGCAGTGGCGATCGCGCTGCACGGACACGACACGCGCGTGCTCTGCATCGCCGGGCTGGCGTGCGCGTCCGCGGGCGTCGCGCTGCTGGCCGTAGCGCCGAACTGGCCGGCGGCGCTCGCGGCGGGCGTCGTGCTCGGCGTCGGCGACGGGCTGATCATCGCCGCGACGCACATCTTGATACCGCTGACGTCGAAGGACGTGCCGAGCGCCCTGAACCGCCTGAACATGTTCTTCGCGCTCGGCGCGATCGCCGGACCGATCTGGGCAGGCGCGGTGCTGGCGGCGACTGACGAGCGGTCGATCGTCTACGCGGGCATCGGCGCATTCTCGCTGCTGACGCTTGCGGTGTTCGCCGTCGCCGACGTCGCCGTACACCGTCCGCTCGCCGCGCCCGACGAGGAGTTCTCGCTGCCGGGCAACCCGACTGCGTGGATCATGGGCGCGGTGTTGTTCCTGTACGTGGGCGCCGAGTTCGGGCTCGGGTCGTGGGTGTCGTCGTACACACGCGAGACGGCGCACGCCGGCGTGTTCGCGGGCGCGCTGCTGACGTCGGGCTACTGGGGGGCGCTGGCGCTCGGCCGCGTCGTCAGCGCCGTCTACTTCGCGCGCGGGCGCGACGCGAGTGCACTGCTGGCCGCCGCAGTGGCGGGTGCGGGTATTTCGGCGTTGGTGCTGGCGCTGTCGTCGGGGAACATCGGATTGAGCGCTGCGGCCGCGTTCGGCGCGGGTTTCTGCTTCGGCCCCGTGTGGCCCACGACCGTGGCAATCGCGTCGGAAGGTGCGCTCTCGAGCACCACGGCGGCAACCGTGACGATCGGAAACGCCGGAGGGCTGGCGATCCCGTGGCTGCAGGGCAAGGTGCTCGTCGGCGCCGGGCCCGGGCAGGGCGTCGCCGTCACGGCCGTGCTCTGCGCCCTGATGTTCGGCATCGTCACGT
>JBBTPG010000115.1:0-1833 GCA_038066315.1 Chloroflexota bacterium
GGATGCAGACGTACGTGCCGGGTCGTATGCGAAGGCGGGTGCGGGGACCGGGTAACGGATGACGGCTACCAGCGCCGCTCGGGAGCAGCGGGACAACTCCAGTGGCCAGGCGCGCGGCGAACGGGCGCCCGGTGCGCTCAGCCGGATCTTCGACTTCGACCTCTCGCGGCCGCTGGCGTTCGCGGTGCTGGCGCTGGCGTTCGTCGCGAGCCGGGCGCCGTTCATCGATAACGGCTACGGCACAAAGCCGGACGCGTGGCGGATCGCGCTGTCCGGCTACTGGCTGTGGGACAACCACGAGTTCTACCCGTCGAGGCTGCCGGGCTACCCCGTGCCGGAGCTGTCGTACGCGCTCGTCGTCAAGGGCGGCTGGGTGGCGACGAACTCCCTGACGGTCGCGGTATCGCTGCTGGGTCTGTGGTTCTTCGCGAACATCGTGCGGGAGATGAAGCTGCCGAACGCGGCGTTGATCGTCGTGGGTTTCGCGTTTCAGCCGCTTCTGTGGATCAACAGCATGAACACGATGGACTACGCGTGGGCGCTCACGTTCATCATGGGCGCCTACTACTTCCTGATCACGGAAGAGACCGGGTTCGCCGGGCTGATGCTGGGGTTGGCGATCGGCTCGCGGCTGCCTTCGGCGGTGATGCTGCTGCCGCTCACGGCGTACCTGGTCCGCGACGGACGGAGCAACGAGCTGCGCGACTTCTTCGTCTGGACGCTCGTTGTGCCAATGCTGGCGTTCCTGCCGATCGCCTGGAAATACGGCCCAAGCTTCCTGAACTTCTACGACGCGACGATCGGCGTCCGCACCGTGATCCGGCTGCTGGCGAAGGACTCGCTGGGGCTCATCGGCACGATTGGGGTCGGATTGGCGGCACTGCTCTCGCTGCCGCGGTTGGTGAAGCTGCCCGGCGACGTGCTGCGAGACAAGCACGTGATGACGTGGGTGCTGGCCATCGCCTGCGTTGGGTTCGTGTTCAGCCGCTTGCCGCACGAAGCCGCGTACCTGATCCCGCTGTTCCCGTTCGCGTTCCTGCTCATCGGCAGGTACTTCGCTCGCTGGGTGCTGGCCGGGACGATCGCCATGATGCTGATGGCGAGCTTCGCCGACCTGACGACGACGAACCACGAGGTGAGCGTGGCCTCGTTCAGCAAATTACGGCTGGGCCAGGGGATGCTGCTATCCAACCGCGACACGCAGAACGCGCAGTTCAAGTACGTACACGACATCGAGAAGTACGCCGTCCCGGACAACTCCGTCGTGAGCATCGGCTTCCTGTACCCGCAGTTCGCGGTGCTGAATCGCGACAGGTTAAAGCTGGGCATCCTGGAGAAGGACACGACTTCGATCAGCCAGCTCACCGACAGGGGGAAGGCCGAGGATCTCCCGCACCAAAGGACATTCGTGTGGCTGCTGGCGTACAAGGACTTCGAGAAGTTCCAGAAGCGAGGCGTCGCATTTCTGTACACGCAGGATGCAGGCATCAGCACGGCGGCGCTCTACGGCTACCGGCTGGGCGTGCTCGGCGGCCAGGTGCTCGAGCTGGGGCGCACGCCCTCCGGCAGCGGCGGGACGACGCGCACGGACCGGTGACGAGCGACGTCTGATCGCATTTGCCGAAGAGCGCCCGGCTGCTTCATAGCCGGCGTGTGACCCCGCGGACGAACCCTGATCGCTGCACGAGCTCGCCCGCCTCCCTTGTGGGGGAGGGCCGGGGCGCGGGCCCGCCGGGGCGTGTCGCCGTCGCTCGGCGCGAGAGGGCGCGCACAGCCGTGCGCCCCTACACGATCGTTTGGCGGATTACCATCGGCGCCGCGGCACCGCTATGC
>JBBTPG010000115.1:1933-9190 GCA_038066315.1 Chloroflexota bacterium
CCGCGAGCAGCAGCGCCGCGAGCGCGATGATGATCGCGATCGTCACGACCGACGTGCCGCCGTCGCTTGACGATGATGGCGAGGCGGGCTTGCCGGCCGGCGTGGCGGCGGCGCGGGCTTCCTGCGTAGCCTGCGGCGTCGGCGACGCGGAGGCGCTGCGCGCCGCGAGGCCGACGGAAGCACGCCAGGCGTTCTCCATGCCGAGCTGGTCGAACCCGTAGACCGCCTGGAACCCTTTATCGGCGGTGGTGCCGTCCTTGAAGACCTTCAGCATGTCCGCGAACTTGTCCGCCCCGTAGGTGTCGACAAGAAACTTCACAATCGAGCCCGCCTGGCCGTAGTACAGGCCGACCGTGCCGGAGACGGAACCAGACGCCGACGAGTTGAGCTCCTTGAACGAGAGGGCCCGATCGCTGTCGATGGCGCTCTGCAGCGCGTCCGCGTGTCCCTCGAGCGGCTTTGTCTGCGAGTAGACCGAGATGCCTTCGTTCAGCCAGCCCGCGATGCCGAACGGGCCCTTCGTCGCCTGACGTGTGACGATGTGCGCCACTTCGTGGCGGACGATGTCGAGCGTGGCGACGTCGGAGGACACCATCGCCGTGTCGGAGTAGACGACTTCGCCGAGGATCTGTACGCCGCGGCCGGGGCCGCCCGGCGCGATGGCCGGCTGCATCTCGTCGGCCGTGGCATACAGGAAGACTTTCACCGGGAACGTGACCTGCGTCCGCTCGAGCGTGCCGACCTTTTGCAGCGTGTCCGCGGCGGCGTTGAGCACGGCGCGGGCCTGCGCCTCGGTGGCGGCATGGTAATAGAGCGTGATGTTGTCCTGGTTCAGCGTCTGGAACGTAAAGCGCGTGTCCTCGTGGATGTAGAGCTTGTCGCCGGTCGAGAGCTTGTCGCCGGCGGCGTCCTCGATGTCCCAGTGGTAGGTGATCTCGGCGCCCGGGATGATCGAGATGCCGTTGCCACTGATGAGCGAGTACGTGCAGGTGATCGTAGCGGCGCCAGTGCAGTTGGCGACGGCGGTTGCGCCCGTGCCATCGGGTGCAAGATGGTACTGGAGGCGCACTTCCTTCGCCGCGGCGGGCGCGGAGAAGGTGATCGAGAACGAAACACCGCGCGGGAACTGGTTCTGCGCCTGGTCGGAGACCACGCTGATGGGCTGTTGCGCCCGGGCCGCGCCGTGAGGGCCTGCGACGGTGACGACGATCGCCGCGAGTGCGGCGAGGCTGATCAGCGCGGACTTACGCATCGGCTGCTCCTACTGTTGTCTTGAGGTATGCCTTAATCGCGTCGTCGAGGTCGCCGTCCAGCACGTCCGCGGCGTTGCTCGTCTCGTAGCCGGTGCGGTGGTCCTTCACCATCTTGTATGGGTGCAGCACGTAGCTCCGTATCTGATTGCTCCAGCCGGCGCTGACGTGCTCGCCTTTGATTTTCGCCTGCTCCTCGGCATGCTTCTGCAGCTCCAGCTCGATGAGTCGCGCTTCCAGCACCCGCATCGCCGACTCGCGGTTGCGGCCCTGCGAGCGCTCGTTCTGGCACGTGACGACGATGCCGGTGGGGAGGTGCGTAACACGGATGGCCGTCGAGTTCTTCTGGACGTTCTGGCCGCCGTGGCCGCTGGCGCGGTAGACGTCGATACGCAGGTCGTCGGGGTTGATCTTCACCTCCGCCGCGTCGCCGGCCTCCGGCATGACTTCGATGAGCGCGAACGACGTGTGCCGCCGGTTCTCGGAGTCGAACGGCGAGAGGCGCACGAGGCGGTGGACGCCGCGCTCGCTCTTCAGGTACCCGTATGCGTGCTCGCCGGTGACCTCAATGGTGGCGCTCTTGATACCGGCTTCCTCGCCGGGCATCAGGTCGATCACCTCCGCGGCGAAGCGGCGACGTTCGCACCAGCGGAGGTACATGCGGAGCAGCATCTCCGCCCAGTCCTGCGACTCCGTCCCGCCGGCGCCGGCGTGGATGGCGATGATCGCGTTGCGCTCGTCGTACGGCCCGGAGAACGTCAGCTCGAACTCGAGGTCGTCGACGTGCGCGGCAATCGCGTCGGCCTCGTGCTCGATGTCGGCGGCGGTAGCTTCGTCGGACTCGGCTTCGGCCAGGTCGATGAGCTCGACGAGGTCGGCGACCTTCGCTTCGAGCCCGCGCCAGGTGGCGACGCGCGCCCGGATCGACGAGAGGCGGCGCATCACGTCCTGCGCCGACTGCGGGTCGCCCCAGAAGTCGGGCGCCGTGGACTGCGCTTCTAGCGCCGTGGCCTGGGCTTCGAGGAGGGGGACGTCAAAGACGCACCATGACATGCGCGATGCGGTCGCGGAGGGAGAGGAGCCTGTCGCGGAGTTCCTGCATGTGGTGGTGCTCGTCCTTTCGTGCGGTGATCTGCGCGCATCCATGGTAGCGCATCACAACACGCACCGTCCGCGCAAGCCCGCCAGCTGACCGCCTCAAACGTCGACGCCCCGACGGCGCGGTCGAACAGCTGACCCGCTGACTGGCTGAAAAGCTGACCGCTGACCCGGTGACCCGCTACCCCAACGCGTCCTTGAGCTTGCCCATGATGCCGCGGTCCTCCTGCGGCTTCACATCCGTGCCCATCGACGCTGCGAGCTGCTTCAGCAGTTCCTTCTGTTCCTTCGTCGTGTTCTTCGGCGTCACGACGTTCACATGCACAATCATGTCTCCGCGGCCGCCGCCGCGCAGATGCGGCACGCCCTTGCCGCGCACCACGAATGTTTCGCCCGTCTGCGTGCCGGCGGGGATGCGCAACGCGTGCGGCTGGCCGTCGATCGTCGGCACGTCGACCTCGTCGCCGAGGCCGACCTGCGCGAAGTTCAGGTCCAGATCCAGGATCAGGTCGTCGTCATCGCGCCGGAAGACCTCGTGCGGCTTCACGTGGAGCTGCAGGTAGAGGTTGCCGCGGGGACCGCCGTGGCTGCCGATCTCACCCTCGCCGCTCAGCCGCATCTGCGAACCATCGTCGACGCCGGCCGGGATGTTCACCGAGAGTTTGCGCCTGCGCTTTTCCCGCCCAACACCACGGCAGTTCTTGCACGGATGCGTGACGACGCGGCCCTCGCCGCGGCAGCGGTCGCACATGGCCACGTTCACGAACTGCCCGAAGATACTCTGCTGCGTCCGGCGCACCTCGCCGCTGCCGCCGCACTGCGTGCAGCGCTCCGGCTCCGTCCCCGGCTCCGCGCGCATGCCGTTGCAGACGGAGCACAGCTCGGCCGACTGCACCTCGAACTCTTTCTCGGCGCCGAACACCGCTTCTTCGAACGCCAGCGTGAGCGAACGACGCGCGTCCGCGCCGCGCGCCGGTCCGCGCTGCGTTCGCGACTGCGCGCCACCGAAGAACGCGTCGAAGATATCGCCGAGCCCGCCGAACCCGAACCCCTCGAAGCCGCGCGCGAAGCCGTCCGCCCCGCCCTGCGTCGCCGCGTGGCCGAAGCGGTCGTACATCGCCCGCTTCTCCGGGTCCGAAAGGACCTCGTACGCCTCGTTGACTTCCTTGAATTTGGCCTCGGCGCCCGCCTCCTGGTTGCGGTCCGGGTGGAAGCGCATCGCCAGGCGCCGGAACGCCTTCTTCAGCTCGTCCGCGCCCGCGTTGCGCGCCACGCCGAGGACATCGTAGTAGTCTTGCTTCTGCTCAGTCGCCATCTCGCCTGTATCGCTCTGCACCAGTCGTGTCCGTATCGATGTTCTATTGTAGCGAGTGCGGCGATCTCAGGGGATTTCTGCTTCGTGGCAGGCGGGATGAGCGCCCCCGGTCGAAGAATCGGCGCAGGAAATCTGTCCGTCCGGCGAAGCCGGACCGACACGGTACGTCCGCTCACCCAACGAAACCCAAGGCGCACGAGACTCGATGCGAATCCGGACCCGCTACTTGATCGCCCACGTGATCGACACATCGACGGTCACGTCCAGCTCGCCCGGCTCGATCGGCGTCGACGGCTGCGCCGGTGCGGCATAGTCCTTCGACAGCGCCCCCCGCGCATCGAAGATCGGCGTGTAGCTGCTCTCGGAGATCGTGATCGCGTCGCCGACGCTCACGCCAGCCGACTTCGCCAGCGTCTCCGCCTTCGCCTTCGCGTCGGCGACCGCTTTCTCGCGCGCCTGCTTCTTCAAGTCTTCCGGATTGTCGATCGTGAACGACAGTCCCTGGATCTGCGTGTCGTTGCCGCCCGCGCGCACCGCGTCGTCGACGACCTTGCTCGTCTTGTCGATGTCGCGCAGCGTCACGGTCACGATGTTCGTCACCTGGAAGCCGCGGAGCGTCTGCTTGCCCTCGTTGTAGTCGTACTGCGGCTGAATGCTGAACTGCTGGGTCTGGATGTCCTTCTCGGCGACGCCGTTGCCCTTCAGCGACTTGATCATCGCGTCCAGCGAGCCGGCGGCCTGTGTGCGCGCCTTCTCGACCGTGTCCGCTTCCGCCGACACGCCCAGCGTCAGCTTCGCGACGTCGGGCTTGCCCGTCACCTTGCCCGTGCCGGTCACGCTGATCCCCGTCTGCACCTGCCCGGCGCCCGTCTCGACGCGCGTCGTGCGGTCGCCGCATCCTGCCGCCGTCAGCGACAGGGCGGCCACCGCCCCCAGTGCCACAAACAATCCGAGCTTCTTGCGATCCATCACAGCCTCTCTCTTCCTGTTCTCCACAACGTGACAGCGGCGGCAGCCGACAACACCGCGATTGCCGCCGCGACGATCTCCATGACGCGCAGCGCCGTCGTATTGTTCCCGCCGTTGTTGGCAGCCGCCTCACCCGATGTAGCCTGCAGTTCGCTCGTTGCCGTCGCAACGGGCCGGATCGCGGCGCGCGCTGCCGGCGTCGCCGTCGCGCCCGAAGGCGGTGGCTGAGCGGCCACGGCCGTTCCCGACGGCGCGGGTGCCGGTGCCAACACGGCGCCGGGAGCCGCCGTCGCGATGTCGGGGTCAGGCGCAAATCCCCGTGCGTCGCCATCAGCCGAGCCGGTCGCGGCCTCGCCACTGCCCTGCGGCACCGGCGCGCTTGCGATGTTCTTGTCCATCATGCCACCGCTCTCCGTGCTCGACGCGGTATCCGCTTGGCGCGCGGTCAGCGGCGCCCGATCCGCACTGTAACTCGATCCCCCGCGGCTCGACGACAGGTCCACGCCGATCACAATCGCGAACACCACTGCCGCCACGGCGCTCACCGCCGGAGCCCAGCGCAGCATCGGCGCCGACGTCTTCGCGGCAGGCTCCTGCGCTCGCTCCACGTCAGCGGCGCGCAGCCGAAACGAGCGCGGCGGCTCGATGTCGAGCATCGCTCGCAGAGTATCGCGCGTCGCGCACAGCCCGTCGAGCCGCGCGCGGCACGTCTCGCACGACGCCAGGTGCGCCCGCAGCCGCGCTGCCTCGGGCGTCGCGAGGCGTCCGTCAAGATGCGCCGAGAGCGCGTTGACGTCCGGCTCATGTCCGCCAAAGAATCGCAACAGCTTGTTCACACGTTCCACCATTGTGAGGCCGTACGCTGAGTACGGTCTCTATCTCATGACGCTACCCGATTCCCGATTGTTCCCGCGGCCCAAGCTCGCGCCGCAGCTTCTCCCGCCCCCGTGCGATGCGCGACTTCACCGTGCCCACCGACGTTCGCATCGCCTCGGCGATCTCTTCGTAGGCGAACCCCTGCATGTCGCACATCACAACGGCAAGCCGCTGGTCCGCCGGCAGCCTCAGCAACGCCGCTTGCACGATGTCCTGCTGCTCGCGCCGCAGCGCCTCCGTTTCCGGCCCGGGGGCGGGGTCCGCCACGTCGAGCGGGTCGTCGCGGCCCGGAAGCGGCGCGTCCAGCGATACGGCCGGCCGGCGTCCGCGCCGCCGCAGCTCGTCGACGCACGCGTTCGACGCGATGCGCATCAGCCATGGACGAAAGCTCGTCCCTTTGAACGCACGAATGTTTCGGTACGCCGACAAAAATGCGTCCTGCGTCGCATCTTCGGCGGCCACGCCGCTGCCGAGCATACGAAAGCAGAGATTGTAGACCGCGCGCTGGTGCAGGTTGACCAGCCCGTTGAACGCGTCGAGATCACCGTCCAGCGCGCGCCGGAGATGGTCCGGTTCGCTGTCCGGACTGCGCGGGGTAGGCTCCGGAGCAGGATTCCCTATCAATCGCGCAGATTCTAACAGAGTCCGGCGTGCGAAGCGCAGGCGACCGCGTGCTAGAATAAGAGGCTTATGTCCAACGATCCCGCCGGCCCGGACGAGTTGACCGGGCAACCCCCATACCCGGCAGATCGATCATCCGTCGCGCCCCCTCCGCGGGACGACGACGCGTCCTCGCACCCCACGCCTGACGGCTTCGCCTTCGCGGCACCGGCCGCGTCCGAAACGCCCGCTCACCTGGATCTGCCGGCCGAGGCGCGACCCGAGGTGAGCGAAGCCCCCGCATTCAGCGAACCAGCAACGCCCGCGAGTGATACGCCGGTGTTCGGCGACCTCGCGGCGCCGGCCGGCGACGTGTGGCCGCCCGCCGAGCCCGTCGACCCGTACGTGGACGTGCCCGCGTCGCTCGAGCTTTCGTATACGGCCGCGGACGTCGGACTCAGCCCGAACGCGTACGACCGCGCCTACCCGTACGAGGTCATCCAGAAGAAGCGCCGACGCACCGCCGGCACGCGCGTGCGCAAGGTCGGCCGCGAGCTGGCCGAGACGGTCATCCTGGCGCTGCTGATCTTCTTCGCCGTCAAGGCAGTCGTGCAGAACTTCCGCGTCGAAGGCGCGAGCATGGAGCCGTCGATGCACAACGACCAGTACCTGCTGGTCAACAAGGCGCTCTACTTCCGCTTCAACGTCGACCGTATCCACGACTTCCTGCCGTTCATCCCCAGCACCGGCGACGGCGGCCAGCACCACCTGTTCCGCCCGCCGCGCCGGGGCGACGTGGTCGTCTTCAAGTTCCCGCTCGACCCGAACAGAGACTTCATCAAGCGCGTCATCGGCGTGCCGGGTGATACGGTGGAGGTGAGAGACGAGACCGTCTTCATCAACGGCAGCCCGCTGAAAGAGAGCTACATCAAAGACAAGCCGAACTACACGTACGCGCCCAAGACGGTGCCACCCGGCATGTACTACGTCCTCGGCGACAACCGCCGCAACAGCTTCGACTCCCACGCGTGGGGCAACAGCTGCAGCCCGCAGCAGCTCTGCGACTTCGTGCCCGAGGAGAACATCATCGGCCAGGCGTGGGTGACGTACTGGCCCTTCGACGAGCTCGGCTTCATCAACAACAAGATC
>JBBTPG010000116.1:0-1816 GCA_038066315.1 Chloroflexota bacterium
CCGATCATCTGCGGCAGGTGGAGGATCGGCAGGTCGATGTCGTGGCCCGTCACCTGCTTCGCCGCCGGCTGCTGCGCGTCGAGATTCAGGTGGCACAGCGGGCACGGCGACACGAGCGCGTCGGCGCCCAGGTCCTGTGCCTCGTGGATGTGGTTGCCCGCCTGCGTAAGCGAGTTCTCGCGATTCACCGTCAGGATCGGGAAGCCGCAGCACTTCTTCGCGCCCTCGTAGTCGACGACGGTCGCGCCCACGGCCTCGATCACCATCTCGAGGTAGTGGTCGCGGTCAGGATGCTCCTCGTTGCCCAGGATCGAGCTCGGGCGCAGGATGTAGCAGCCGTAGAACGGACCGATGCGCAGCCCCGTCAGCGGCCGCTTCACCATCGTTTTCAGCCGGTCGAGGCCGAAGTCCTCGACGAGCAGCCAGAGGAAGTTCTTGATCACCAGACCCGGCTCATAGTGCAGCCCCTCGTCGGCCAGGATCGCGTTCACCTTCGCCAGATACTCGGGCCGCTTCGCCAGCTTGTCCTGCACCATGCTCTCGATGCCCTGACACGTCGAGCAGATGTTCATCAGCGGCAACCCCAGCTGCTGCGCCAGCGCAAACGTCCGCGCGTTCAGCGCGTCCGCCATCTCCGGGTTTTGCTCCTGGATCACGCCCGCGCCCGTGCACGTTGCCTGGTCGAGCTCCACCAGCTCGATGCCCAGCTCTTTCGCGACGCGGTTCGTCGCCAGGTACAGCTCCGGCGCGGCGCCCTTCGCCACGCAGCCGGGCCAGAACGCCCACTTGGAGTACTCCATCAGTCCGTTACCTCCGGCTTCTTCGGCTTCAACGAGGCGGATTTCCTGATGACGTTCCGCACCCGGTCCATGCCTTTCATCTTGTGTGATCCCGGGAATCCCGGCGGCACCGCCTGTTTGATCGGCAGCTTGCCGGCCAGCGCCATCTTGAGCGCTCCCGGCATCTCCTTCATCAGGCGCGGCACGTTGAACAGTCCCACGGATCCCGGCACCATCCACACCTCGTTGAGGATCCCGCCGTCTGCGACCGACTTCGTGAAGATGGCGGCGTGCCGCGCTCCGGCGTTGTTCTTGATGCCTGCTTCAATCGCCATCTCCCGCAGCTGCAGAATGCGGTTCATCGGCGCCACGCCCTTCGGGCACACCTCGACGCACATGTTGCAGCGCGTGCAGTCCCAGATGCCGCCGTACTCGCTCAGCTTCTCGAGACGGTCGTGCTCATGACCGTCTCGCGGGTCCGCGACCACGCGATACGCCTTCGCCAGCGCCGCCGGCGCGATGAAGTTCTTGTCGACCTCCAGCACCGTGCAGTCGCTCACGCACGCCCCGCACATGATGCAGTTCATCGCGTGCGTCAGGTCGATCATCGTCTCGTTGGGGACGCGATACTCCGCCTCGGGCTCGGGCCCCTCCGGCTGCAGGTACGGCTCGACCTGCCGCATCTTCGACCAGAACGACTCCATGTCGTTCACCAGGTCCTTGATCACGGGCATGTTGCCCATCGGCTCGACGGTCATCTCGTGGTTCTCGTCGCCGCGCGTGATCGCAATCACCTTCGCGCGGCACGCCAACCGTGCCCGCCCGTCGACGCGCATTGAGCATGACCCGCAGATCGCGCTCCGGCACGAGCAGCGCAGCGCCAGCGAGCCGTCTTCGTACTCGCGCACCTGGATCAGCGCGTCCAGCAGCGTCACGTTCTCCGCGGCGTCGAACTCGTACTTGCTGTAGCCGGCCTGGCCCGTCTCCGGGTTCGTCCGCTTCACCTTCAGCTTGACCTTCATGCTCCGCTCCCGTTC
>JBBTPG010000116.1:1916-3795 GCA_038066315.1 Chloroflexota bacterium
CACGATGTGCTTCAGCCAGTTCTCGTCGTCGCGGTTCGGGAAGTCCAGGCGCGTGTGCGCACCCCGGCTCTCCTTCCGCTCGATCGCGCTCTTCGTGATCATCTCCGCGCAGTCGATCATGTACCCCAACTCGATGTGGAACAGCAGGTCGGTGTTGAACACCGTCCCCTTGTCCTCCACACCCACCTTCTCGTAGCGCGCGCGGATCTCCTTCAGGTGCTCGAGCTGCTTCTCAAGCCGCTCCGGCGTCCGGAACAGCCCGACGTTCGCGCTCATCGACACGCCCATGTCGTGCCGGATCCGCGCCACACGGTCGTCGCTCTTCGGCCGGTTGAGGATCTCCTGGATCATCGAGCGGTCCTTCTCGACCACGCTCTCCGGCACCGGCTTGAACGTCTGGCTCCGCAGCCACGGCACCGCGTGCTCCGCCGCCCGCCGTCCGAACACGATCGTATCGAGGAGGGAGTTCGCCCCCACGCGGTTCGCGCCGTGCACGCTCACGCACGCCGCCTCGCCCGCCGAGTACAGCCCCCGCACCGCCGTCAGTCCGTCGACGTCCGTCTTGATGCCGCCCATGATGTAGTGCACGCCGGGCAAGATCGGCAGCAGCTCCTTGCTGATGTCGATGTTCACGAGGTCGCGCGCGATCTCCCATATCTCCTCGAGCCGCTCTTTGATCAGGTCTTCGCCCAGGTGCCGCATGTCCAGATATACGCACCCGTCGACGCCGCGTCCCTCGTCGATCTCCGTCTGCTCCGCACGCGACACAACATCGCGCGACGCGAGCTCCATCAGGTTCGGCGCATACTTCGACATGAAGCGCTCGCCGTCCTTGTTCAGCAGGTAGGCGCCCTCACCGCGCGCGCCCTCGGTGATCAGCACCCCCGTGCCCTTCAGCGTCGTCGGGTGGATCTGCACCATCTCCATGTCCATGATCGGGGCGCCCACCCGATACGCCTGGGCGATGCCGTCCCCCGTGCAGATCAGCGCATTCGTCGATGGTTCGTACACGCGACCGAGACCGCCCGTGCAGACGATCGTCGCCTTCGCGGTGATGGCGTGCAGCTCGCCCGTCCGGATGTTCATGGCCACCGCGCCGCGGCACTGGCCCTCGTCCATAATCAGGCTCGTCACGAACCACTCTTCGTAGCTGCGCATCGCCTGGAAGATGCTCGGCTTCATCAACTGCTCGTACAGCACGTGCAGCATCGCCTGTCCCGTGATGGCGCCGACGAAGAACGTGCGCGCCTTGCCCATGCCGCCAAATCGCCGCACCGCCATCGTCCCGTCCGGCTTGCGGCTGAAGACGACACCCCAGTGCTCCATCTGCAGCACCTCGCGTCCGCCCTCCTGCGACAGGATCGTGATCGCATCCTGGTCGCCCAGGTAGTCCGACGCCTTCGTCGTCTCGTACGCGTGCTCTTCCCACGGCCCGCCGTCTTCGCCCAGGCCGGGCCCGTTGACCCCGCCCTGCGCCGCGTTCGAGTGCGAGCGCACCGGGTGCACTTTCGAGATCATCGCGACATCAGCGCCCATCTGCTGCGCCTGGATCGCCGCGCGCATGCCGGCGAGCCCGGCTCCGATAACGAGGACGTCGTGTTCGTAGACAGCCATAGTCGTCTACACCTTCCTTCTTGCAGCGTCGCCTGGGTGACACGTGTCAGCGGCCGTGAGCCACGGCCGGGAGTGCGAGAGATACTCCCGCGAAACGCCGGCGGTATCGGCGTGTGGGGTCGGCAGGAGGCAGATCCGGGGGCGTGCCAGCAAGATCTTCATCCCCCCTTCAGAGGCGTGTGAACCGTATCACGCACGCCTTGTACGCTCAACTCGATTTGCATGACATATGGCACATATTGGTAAGGGTCAGAGATCATCCCCG
>JBBTPG010000117.1:0-4797 GCA_038066315.1 Chloroflexota bacterium
CGGGTTGTCGTCAGCGCCGATCGTCGTCGCGTGCGCGGCGGCGATCGCGCAGCGCACGCTGACGCCGGACGAGCTGGCTCGCGCGACGGTCGCGCTGACGCGCGGCAGGAAGATCCGGCAGGACGGCTTGCTGCGCGCGCTCGACGCGGGCGGCTATCGCATCGAGCCGCAGGTGAGCGCGCCAGGCGAGGCTTCGCGGCGCGGCGGCATCGTCGATCTGTGGCCGCCGGCCGAGGAGCTGCCACTGCGCATCGAGCTGTTCGGCGACGAGGTCGAGAGCATCCGGTCGTTCGACCCGGTGACACAGCGTTCGAGCGGGATGCGCGACGCGGTGCGCATCGGCCCCGCGCGGGAGATGGTGCTCGACCACGCGAGGATGCAGCACCTCGCCGACCAGATGCAGGTCGCGGGCCTGCACGGCGACGTACGGGAGCGGTTCGACGCGGACGTTGCGGCGCTGCGCGGCGGCGACACGTTCTCCGGCGACGAGTTCTATGCGCCGTTCCTGGCGGCGGGGACGCTGTTGGAGTACGTGGCGGATGATGGCGACCACGGACGCGGGCTGAAAGCCCGCGCCACGGATACCCGCACCACGAAACACAAAGCCGCATCGCAGGCGCGGGCGCAGCGGGCGGCGCCCCTACAGCGGATCGCGGCGCTCGTGGTGATCGATGAGCCTGCCGACGTCGCGGCGGTGCAGCAGGAGCGCGACGAGGCTGCGCGCGAGGCGCGGCGCGAGCTGGAATTGCGCAGCGAGCTGCCGCACGGCATGCCGGAGCCGCACGTCGCGTGGCCCGAGCTGCTCGCGGCCATCGAGGCGCTGCCGCATCGGCTCAGTCTCTCGCGCTGGGCGACGGGCGAGCGCGAGGCGCCGGACGCGCACGCGGCGGTGCGGCTGCCATTCGGGCCGGTCGCGGCGTACGGCGGCCAGCTGCGCGTCCTCGCCGAGGAGTTGGCGTCGACGCTGCGCGGCGGGCAACAGGTCGTCCTCGTATCGACGCAGTCGAAGCGGCTGGCGGAACTGTTGGAAGAGCACGACGTATTCGGCCGCGTCGCCACGACGATCGAGGCGCCGCGGCTCGGGCGCGGGGCGCTGACGATCATCCACGGGTCGCTGCCGCACGGCTGGTGCGTCGGCGAGGAGGGCGGCGGGCTGACGCTCCTCACCGACGCCGAGGTCTTCGGCTTCAGCAAGCAACGCCGCGCACCGCCGCGGAAAGGTGCGTCGCGCGGAGCGTTCCTCGCTGACCTGGTGGCCGGCGAGTACGTCGTGCACATCGAGCACGGGATCGCGCGCTTCGCGGGGCTCGTGCGGAAGGACGTCGGCGGTAACGAGCGGGAGTTCCTGGAACTGCAGTACGCGGACGGCGACCGCCTGTACGTGCCGACGGAGCAGGTCGACCGGGTCAGCCGCTACGTCGGCCCGAGCGAGCACCGCCCATCGCTGACGCGGCTCGGCTCGCAGGAGTGGCCCCGCGCGAAGGCGCGGGTGCGCCGCGCGGTGCAGGAGCTGGCGACTGAGCTGCTGCGGTTGTACGCGTCGCGCGAGGTCGCGGTGGGGCACGCGTTCTCTCCGGACGCCGCCTGGCAGACGGAGCTCGAGGCCTCGTTCCCGTACGTCGAGACGCCCGACCAGGCCGGCGCGATCCGCGACGTGAAGCGCGACATGGAGGATGTGCGCCCGATGGACCGCCTCGTCTGCGGCGACGTCGGCTACGGCAAGACGGAGGTAGCGGTGCGCGCGGCGTTCAAGGCCGTGACCGACGGCACGCAGGTCGCGGTGCTCGTGCCGACGACGGTGCTCGCGCAGCAGCATTTCAACACGTTCCGGCAGCGCCTCTCCGGCTTCCCGGTGAAGGTCGAGATGCTCTCGCGCTTCCGCAGCGACCGCGAGCAGCGAGAGGTCGTCTCCGGCGCGGCGGCGGGCAGCGTCGACATCATCATCGGCACGCACCGGCTGCTGCAGAAGGACGTCGCGTTCAAGGACCTGGGGCTGATCATCATCGACGAGGAGCAGCGCTTCGGCGTCACGCACAAGGAGCGGCTGAAGCAGATGCGCAGCCAGGTCGACGTGCTGACGCTCACCGCGACGCCGATCCCGCGCACGCTGAACATGGCGCTCACCGGCATCCGCGACATGTCGACGATCGAGACGCCGCCCGAGGAGCGGCTGCCGATCAAGACGTACGTGACGGAGTTCGACGATCACCTGGTGCGCGAAGCGATCACGCGCGAGATGGAGCGCGGCGGCCAGACGTACTTCGTGCACAACCGCGTCCACAACATCGAGCTGGTCACAAGGCAACTGCGCGACATCGTGCCGGAGGCGGAGATCCTGATCGGCCACGGGCAGATGCACGAGGACCAGCTCGAACGCGTGATGCTCGACTTCACCGAGGGCAAGGCCGACGTGCTGGTGTGCACGACGATCATCGAGTCGGGGCTGGACATCCCGAACGTCAACACGATCATCATCAACAACGCCGACCGCTTCGGCCTGGCGCAGCTGTACCAGCTGCGCGGGCGCGTCGGGCGCGGCGCGGCGCGGGCGTACGCCTACCTGCTGTACGAGAAGCACCGTGCGCTGAGCGAAGTCGCACAGAAGCGGCTGCAGACGATCTTCGAGGCGACGGAGCTGGGCGCGGGCTTCCAGATCGCGTTGCGCGACCTGGAGATCCGCGGCGCCGGCAACCTGCTGGGCGCGGAGCAGAGCGGCCAGATCGGCACCGTCGGCTTCGACCTGTACGTGAAGCTGCTGGCGGACGCCGTCGAAGGGCTGAAGGCGCTGGCGCGCGGCGAACCGCCGCCGCCATCGCGGATGCAGCCGCCGGTGCAGATCGACGTGCCGCTGACGGCGTTCATCCCGGAGAGCTACGTCGGCGACCTGAACCTGCGGCTGTCGCTGTACCAGCGCATGGCCGCCGCGGACGCGCCTCGCCCCGGCGAGCAGGCCGACGCCGCCGCCGATCTCGAGCGCGAGTTGAACGACCGCTTCGGTCCGCCGCCGACGCCGGTGCGCAACCTGCTGTACATCGTGCGGGTGCGCGTGCTGGCGAAGCGCGCGCACATCGCGTCGATCGCGCGCGAGGAAGGCGCGGCGGGCGGACGCGTGCTCTCGGTGCGCGCGCTCGACGGCTACGACTTCCGCGCGCAGCTCGCGCCGGCCGCGCGCCGCGAGCTGGAGCGCGCCGACGGCGTGACGATCGGCCACGCGCAGCTGCGCATCGACCTGGAGCTTGCGGGCGGCGGCTGGCGCGACACGCTCGTGCGGGTGCTGGAAGCGGCGGCTGGCGCGTAGACACGGCTAACGCACGCGGGTGTTCGTTATGTCTGCTCGGCACTTTTCGGTTCTCCGTGCTCGTGGTCCCTGCCAGCGGGCGGCCGGCACAGAGCGAGACCGGGCGCGCGGCGATGATGGCACGTCATGCGCGCGTCCTCCAAGCTGTGGATGTCACGGGCAGAGCCATAGCAGTTACCCATGGCGCGGGCGCCACCCCCGCGAATGAACATGAAGATCGTCGTCGACAGCCGAGCACCTCACCCCGGCCTTCGGCCACCCCTCTCCACGCAGTGGAGAGGGGCTCAGCCCGGCGTTTGGAAGCTATTTTCATAGGGAACGGAACGAAGGGGAGATGAACGCATGAACGAGACCGTGCAGCACGTGATCGCCGCGATCCGGGAGAACCGGCGCAAGTTCGAGGGGTTCTGTTACTCGCTGTCGGAGGAGCAGCTTGCGCGGCCGGTGCCGGACAGCACGTGGATCGTGAAGGACTTCGCCACGCACCTCGCGACGCTCGATCCCCTCTTCGACGGTTTCATCGGCGTGGTCGAGCGCGGCGGGCAGATCGACATGAGCCGCGACGCCAGCGGCGCGCCGTTCGACCTCGATGCGTGGAACGACGCGCAGGTCGCGGAGCGGCGGAGCTGGCCGATCGCGCGGATCTTCGCGGAAGCGGCGGCGCATCGCGAGCAGCTCATCGAATCGCTGGGCCGCCTGGACGAAGAGCAGATCGGCCGCCCGATGCACTACACGGGCGGGAAGCACGAGGCGGCCGACTTCCCGCTGAAGGCGTTCCTCGTCGGCTGGGCGCAACACGACCCGATGCACGCCGCCGACATGCTGAAGGCGCTGCCCGAACGCGCGGACGACGCCGCCGTGAAGGCGTGGCTGGCGAACCCGTTCGTCAGCGGCTACCAGGCGTCGATGAGCGGGGCGGGGGAGGGGTAGGGGCGCGGACGACAAGATCGCGGCGGCCGTGTTTGGGAGTTAACGATGCGCCAAGAGTTCAACGTTAGTAAGTCTCTAGACCTGGCATACAGGAACGCCATGGTCGCTCTTCACTACGCGAATTTGCTTGCACGGCACGCCTACGACGCGCAGCCTAGGTTGGACGTCGAGCCCGTGAACAATACCGTTGCTCTCGACTTTCGTACCAACAATCCCGACGTCGCCCCTCAGGCCCGCGCCCAGTTCCCGGACGAGGTCTGTCGTTACGCGCTCATCTATGCGCTCGCGCATTTCGATCGCTTCGTCCTCGAAGTGGGCGTGTTGGAAGCGCTCGTCGAACAGTTCGTCGCGCGTGGTGGAACCATCACTATGGAACAGGCACTCGCGACGGAAAAACGGGCGCGCAAGATCAAGGGCAATCGCTCAGTAGCGGCCGAACTGAACAAACTTGGCGGTTCCACCAGTTCGGACGTAGCAACGGGTATCCGATGGTTCCAAGGCTTGTATGCGATCCGGACCTGGCTCGTGCATCGCGCAGGGATCGTCGGCCCTGAGGATAAGCGCCTCGT
>JBBTPG010000118.1:0-5412 GCA_038066315.1 Chloroflexota bacterium
TCGTTCTGCACCACGCGGCGCAGCGGGCGGGCGCCGAACACCGGGTCGTAGCCCTTCTCGCCCAGCCAGTCCTTCGCGGCTTCCGACAACTCCAGCGAGATGCCCTTCATCAGCAGTGCCTTGTCCAGGTCGCGCAGGTTGAGGTCGACGATCTTCCGGATGTGCTCCTTCGCCAGCGTGTGGAACACGACCTGGCTGTCGATGCGGTTCAGGAACTCGGGGCGGAAGACGCGCTTCAGGTCCTCCGTCACCTTCTCCTTCATCCTCTTGTACTGCTGGTCCGCCGTCTTCACCTCGTCCTTCGAGACGCTGAAGCCCAGCCCCGACTCCTTGCGGATCAGGTCGGAGCCGACGTTGCTCGTCATGATGATGATCGTGTTGCGGAAGTCCACCTTGCGGCCCTTCGCGTCGGTCAGGTGGCCGTCGTCGAAGATCTGCAGCAGCAGGTTGAAGACGTCCGGGTGCGCCTTCTCGATCTCGTCGAGCAGGATCAGGCAGTACGACTTGCGCCGCACCGTGTCCGTGAGCTGCCCGCCGTCGTCGTAGCCGATGTAGCCGGGAGGCGCCCCGACCAGCCGCGAGACGTTGTGCTTCTCCATGAACTCGCTCATGTCCAGCTTGATCATGTTGTCTTCGCTGCCGAACATGAACTCCGCCAGCACGCGCGGCAGGTACGTCTTGCCCACACCCGTCGGGCCGAGGAACATGAACACGCCGATCGGCCGCTTCGGATCCTTCAGGCCTGCGCGCGAGCGCCGCACCGACTTCGCGATAGCCACGATCGCCTCGTCCTGGCCGATGACGCGGCTGTGCAGCGCGTCTTCCATCTGGAGCAACCGCGCGGATTCCTCGCTGGCGATGCGCGCGACCGGGATGCCCGTCCACATGCTCACCACGTCGGCGATGTCCTCTTCGGTCACGACCGGCTTCTCGCCCTCCCGCTGGACCTCGATGCCCTGCTCGAGCGATTCGATCTTCTCCTGCAGCTTGACCTCGCGGTCGCGAAGCTCCGCCGCGTACTCGTACTGCTGCGACGAGATCGCCGCGTCCTTCTCCTTGCGGAGCGACTCCAGCCCGCGCGACGCCTCTTTCAGCGACGGCGGCGTCGCCGAGCGGCGGATGCGCACGCGGCTCGACGCTTCGTCGACCAGGTCGATCGCTTTGTCGGGCAGGAAGCGGTCGGACACGTAGCGCGATGCCAGTTCCGCCGCGGCCTTCAGCGCTTCGTCGTCGATGGTGAGCTTGTGGTGCTCCTCGTACTTCTCCTTGATGCCCTTGAGGATCTCGATCGTCTCCTCGACGCTCGGCTCCTCAACGACGATCGGCTGGAAGCGGCGCTCCAGCGCGGCGTCGCGTTCGATGTGCTTGCGGTACTCGTCGAGCGTCGTCGCGCCGACGCACTGCAATTCGCCGCGCGCCAGCGACGGCTTGAGGATGTTCGCGGCGTCGACAGCGCCTTCCGCCGCGCCCGCGCCGACGAGCATGTGCAGCTCATCGACGAAGAGGACGCAGTTGCCGCTCGACTTGATCTCGTCGATGACCTTCTTCAGGCGCTCCTCGAACTCACCACGGTACTTCGTGCCAGCCACCAGCGAGCCGATGTCCAGCGTGAGCAGGCGCTTGCCCTGCAGCGTCTCCGGTACGTCGCCGGCGACGATGCGGTGCGCGAGGCCCTCGGCGATCGCCGTCTTGCCGACGCCGGGCTCGCCGATGAGCACAGGATTGTTCTTCGTCCGCCGCGACAGGATCTGGATGACGCGCTCGATCTCCTTCGACCGTCCGATGACCGGGTCGAGCTTGCCTGCGCGCGCGGCCTGCGTCAGGTCCATGCCCAGTTGGTCGACCGTCGGGGTGCGCGTCGATGAGCGCGCGCCTGCGCCCGCGGTCTGCGGCATGCTCTGCGAGAGGATGCGCGTCGTCTCCGCACGCACGCGCTCGAGGTTCACGCCCAGACTCTCGAGCACGCCCGCCGCGATGCCTTCGCCTTCACGCACGAGGCCCAGCAGAAGGTGCTCCGTGCCGATGTAGTGGTGGTTCAGCCGGCGCGCCTCGTCGACCGCCAGTTCGATGACCTTCTTCGCGCGCGGGGTCAGACCGATCTCGCCCAGCACCGCGCGGTCGCCGCGGCCGATGATGAACTCGACGGCGGAGCGGACCTTGTTCAGCTCTACGCCCAGGTTGGCCAGCACCTTCGCCGCCACGCCGTCGCCCTCGCGGACGAGGCCCAACAGCAGGTGCTCCGTGCCGATGTAATTGTGGTTGAAGCGTTGGGCCTCTTCTTGGGCCAGCGTCAGTACTCTGCGCGCGCGCTCCGTAAATTTGTCGAACCGGTCTGCCATCTCAGCGCTCCAGCCTAATTGCTAACTCTGCATAACCAATGTATCACAACGGAGGCTTCGAAGTCCAGCACGGACGCGTTGCGAAATGCGACGCGTCCGTTACATATTGGTCGGGCGATCGCCCGCGCGGCTCGACCGGCATACTCCCTGATCTTCAACTCGGGCCGCTCCGTGCGGCCCGGACCTCATCTGTGCGTGGTCGCGCGACGCTTACGCCGGCGAGTCTTCCTCCGTGCTCGGCGCTTCCGTCTCTGCGGCTGCGGCTGCGGCGTCGGCAGCGGGTTCGCTGATCGTGTCCGCTGTGGACGTGCTCGCTGCTTCTGTAACCGCGAGATCGCCGGCGGATTCTGCCGACGATTCCGTTGCTGCCGCGCTCACGGCCTCTGGAGTTGCTGCGTCCGTGGCGGCGATCTCCTCCGCATTCACGGGCGCTGGCTCTGTAACCGCGAGATCGCCGGCGGATTCTGCCGACGATTCCGTTGCTGCCGCGCTCACGGCCTCTGGAGTTGCCGCGTCCGTGGCGGCGATCTCCTCCGCATCCGCGGGCGCTGGCTCCGCGACGCTGCTCGCACGCTGCGCCTCGGCCGCCGCGAATGCCTGCGCCATCGCCGAGGGCGGCTCAGGTTCTGCGACGCGCGGGGCCGGGGCCGGGGCCGGCGCCGGCGCGGTGGACTCGGTTGCGGCTTCTTCCTGTTTCGGCGCGGCCGCGGTCGCAGGCGCCGTGTAGTCCTCTGGCCCGCGCTCCACGACCTTGATGCCCTCGCGCTCCTCGAACTCCTTCTTGATGTCCTCCGGCACGGCGAGCACTTCGCCGGCGTCGGTGAACGTGAAGCCCATCTTCACGCCCTCGTCTCGCGCCTCGCGCAGGCTCAGCCCCAGACGGTGCCGGTCGCGTTCGATGCGAACGATCTTCAGCGGCAGCAGGTCGCCCTCGCGCACGACCTCCTTTGGATGCGCGATGCGCCGGTCGACAAGTTCGGAGACATGGATGAGGCCCTCGACCGGCCCCTCGATCCGCGCGAACGCGCCGAACGTCACGAGCTTCGTCACCATGCCCGGCACCACGCGGCCAACCTGGTACTTGTCGACGATCAGATCCCACTCCTCCGGCTGCGCGCGGCGCAGGCTCAGTGCGATTTTCTTCGTCTCCGGGTCGACCTTCATCACATACACGTCGACCTCATCGCCGACGCGGTACATCTCTTCCGGCGTCCGGTTGCGGTCCCACGAGACCTCGCTCAGGTGCGCGAGACCGTCGGCACCGCCCAGGTCGATGAACACGCCGAAGCTGCGCACGCTGGAGACGCGGCCCTTGCGGACTTCGCCTTCCTTCAACTCCGCCAGCAGACGGTCCTTCTGCTGTGAGCGCCACTCTTGCAGAGCCGCGCGTTCCGAGAGGATGACGCGGTTGCGCCGGCGGTTGATCTCGATGACCTTCAGTCGCAGTTGCTTGCCCACGGCCGACGCCAGCCCGCCCTCGCCCTCGACATCGGGGCGCACCCCGACGACCTGCGACAGCGGCACGAACGCATGCACGCCTTCGACGTTCACGAGCAGGCCGCCCTTGTTGAATCCCGTCACTTCGCCATCGAACGCTTCGCCCTCTTCAAACCGCGTTTGCAGGACACGCCAGCCGCGCTCGCCGCGGGCGCGATCGATCGACAGCGTCACCTGGCCCTGATCGGACTCAGGCTGCATGACGTAGACGAGGACCTTCTCGCCGACCGCCACTTTGCTCAGTGGGTCCGCGCCAAGCGAGTGCATCTCGTGCGGAGGAATCACGCCTTCCGATTTCGATCCGACGTCGACAACGACGCCATCGCGCTGGATCGCCATGATCGAGCCTTCGATGACCTCGCCGCGGCGAAGGGTCTTGAAATCCGAGCCTGAGTCCAGCCAGTTCTGCATGGTGAAGGCTGCGTCGTCATCCGCCGTCTCTGCCGCCGGATCGGCCACGCCGCCACTACTGTATTCCGTCAACGCGATGCGTCCTCCTATGACAAAATGAGCCGCCCGATCACCTGAACCAAGCCACAGGGCCTGGTGCGTGAGACCGGTCCGGCTTCTTGCGCAAGTCTATCACAGCTTCGGCAACCCACGGAAGCGCTATTCGCGTGCTGTCTCGTCTTTAGGGGAGTGCTTGGGTATACTCTGCGCGGTCCCCCGACAGGGGTGTAGGGACGGGCCGCGAAGCCTGCCCGCCGATTCGGACGGACAGCGTCTCTGTCCCTGCAAGCATCTCTGTGAGAGGAGGAGTGCGTATGAGCTCAGTGGTGAAGAAGCGCAAGAAGAAGATGCGCAAGCACAAGCACCGCAAGATGCTGAAGAAGACGCGCTGGCAACGCAAGCACAAGGGCTAACCGAAACGCTGTAACGGCGGCGGTCACGTCTTCAAACAAGGACAGCCCCGGACCACGCCGGGGCCGTTCTGCGCCCCGCGCGGATGCCCGCGGCGTGCGCTGGTACACTTTCCGCGATGACGTTCGCGCTCAAACTCACGCACGACGAGCCGCGGCTCGTGTACCTGGCGCTCGTCTACCACTTGGGCCGTCCGGGCTCAGAGCTCGATCCCGCGACGAAGATGCCGGCCGAGCGCGGCCTGCGCGAGATGAAGGTCGCACTCGGCGCTGATCTGGCCCGTGCGTCCGCGGTCATCGAGCTGGACCAGGCGCAGTACCGGAAGCTGCTCTCGGCGATCTACGGCTGCGTCACCGAGCTTCGCGTCCACCACATGCGCGGTGGCGCGCCCAGCACCGTCGATCGCTTCACGGACACGGCCGTCACGCTCTTCCCCAGAATACAGGCGGATCCCGAAGAGGCGCTCAGCGTGTCTGAGGCGATGGTCATGCTGCATCGCCGGATGGACCGCGCCGTGCGCTCGGCGGTCGAGGCGCCGGAACAGCGCGATGCCGGCAACGCCGCCGCTACGGACCGCAAGGGCAAGCGCGGCTGGCCGTTCCGCCGCTGAGGCGGGGCCAATCTTGACATAATTGCCTACCGTCCGCCTGACAGAAGTGTTACTATCACTCATCTGATATAGCGTCTTACTGTTGAGGCTGCGGATGGTCACGAG
>JBBTPG010000118.1:5512-11591 GCA_038066315.1 Chloroflexota bacterium
TACTATCACTCATCTGATATAGCGTCTTACTGTTGAGGCTGCGGATGGTCACGAGCCCGTTCGAGAACTACCTGGATCTTGTGGAGGCCGCGCGCCTGCTCAACATCCATCCGCAAAGCCTGCGGCGATTGATCAAGCAGAAAAAGGTGCCGGCCGTGCTGTTCGCGGGCAAGTACCTCATCGAGCGCGACAAGCTCGAGATGTTCAAGTCGAACTACGACCCCCGGCCCGGCCGCAAGCCCATACGCCGCCTGCTCTAACCAGGCTCCAGATCGCGGCCGCGGTTTGCTTCGAAGAACGCCATACTCTTCCGGTGCCAGTCCTCGCCGATCTTCCCGCTCGACCTCAGATACGTCAGCAACACCTCAAGCGTGAGCACGGACACGAGGCGAATGCCAGCTTCCTCGAGCTTTGCCCGGCCTCCCGACTGCCTGTCGAACAGGACGACGGCGTCGCGCACGAACAGGCCCTCGTCCCGCAACCGGTTCGCCGTGAGCACGATGCTGCCTCCGCCCGTGATCAAGTCGTCCATGATCAGCGCCGTCTGGCTCGGGTGGTAGATGCCCTCGACATCCGTATCGAGGTCATCCTTCCGTGGATGCAGGTAGATCAGCGGGATCTTCGACGACAGCGAGAACGCCTCTGCTACGACGAGCCCGCCAAACGGCACTCCACAGACGAGATCGAACGGATCGATCTGCGGATTCCGCATCGACTGCAGCGTCTGCAGCTCGGTCAGCACAATGTGCGCCGCGCGGGCGAGCGCCGTCGGGTGCGCGATCAGCAATCGCAGGTTCACGTGGATCGGCGAGTGCACGGTCGTCCGGCCGACGGTGAAGTCGCCGAACTGCACGGCGCCGAGACGCCAAAGCGTGTCGGCCAGCCAGAGGTTCGATTGGCTGGTCAGCGGGTCGTCAGTCATGGGCAGCGAAAGAGGCTCTCCGAATTGGAAAGCCTCTCTGAAACTTTGTCTAACCTGGCATTCCGGCAAGCTCCGTAAAGGGTAACCCCCCGCGGACTGGGATCAACGCTCAAAAGGCGTCCCGGTGTCCATTGCATCATTGGAGCCTGCCTTGTCGGCGCGCCCTGCCCTCACGAAAGGCAGGGCTTCTCAGTCAACTTGCCAGACACCCCAGCGGATGCGGTTGTTCATGAGGCACCTCCCTTACTAAGGATGTACTCACGGCCCGCCCTGCGGGCTAGATCTACGATATGGCGGATCCGCCGGGCCTGTCAAGACCCAAATGTCTCTGCCGGAAGCCAAGTGTCTAATTCGCGATCGTTTCTCCGCCTTCCGCCTCCGTACGCGGTCCGGGGGGCCTCGAAGGGAGTATCATCGTCACTACCGCGAGCAGGAGGCCGCCGCGTGACTCTTCCCGCCAGCGTACGACCCGACGTTGTCGCGCGATCGGCATCGATGCCGCCGGGCCGCACGCGCACGTTCCTCCGTGCCGCTCGAGTCATCCATCCGTTTCCGACGCTGGTGAACGTCGCCGCGACAGCCGGCCTCGCCTTCGTGGCGGTGCGCGGCGCCCCCGACGCGCCGCTGCTGCTTCGGATGCTCGCGGTGATGCTATGCGCCCAGTGCGCGATCGGCGTCGCCAACGACTATTTCGACCGCGACCTTGACGCCGCCGCGAAGCCGTGGAAGCCCATCGCCGCGGGCGTCGTCTCGCCGGCCGCTGCTGCGGCCCTTGCGCTGGGATTCGTCGTCGTGGCCACGGCGCTCGCGGCAACACTCGGCATCGGCGGGTTCGCGCTGGCAATGCTCGGTATGATCTGCGGCCTCGCCTACGATGCCCGTCTCAAGCGCACGATCCTCAGCGCGGTCCCGTATATGATCGCCATCCCGACGCTGCCGCTGTGGGTCTGGCTCACACTGGGGGCCTGGCACATGGTGCTCTGGTGGCTGTTGCCCCTCGGCGCGTTCATCGGCCTGGCGCTCCACCTTGCGAACACGCTGCCGGACATCGCCTCCGACGCGGACAACGGCGTCGCGGGCCTGCCGCACCGGCTTGGCGCGCGCACGGCGAGGCTCGCCGCGTGGGCGTCGTTCGGCGGTGCGCTGGCCTTGAGCGCTATCCTTGCGCCGTTCCTCGACTACGACCTGCGGTCCTACGCGCCGGCGATCCTGACCGGCGCGGCGGGACTGGTCGCCAGCATCGGCGTCTTTGCCGTCCGGCGAGATGAATTGGCGTTGCAGTTAGGCTTCGGCGTGCTGTCGGTGGCGTCCGCCGTGCTGGCCGTCGGCTGGCTGGCAGCCGTCACGTGACGTTCCGGCCGTCTCGCTGGACGCCCGCGTAGCGGCGCGCGCGGGCGTCCGGTACGATCGAGGGTGACCTCTGACACCATCGGCTTGTACCTCCACATACCCTTTTGCACGGCGAAATGCGGCTACTGCGACTTCAACTCGTACGCCGGGCACGAGCACATGATCCCGTCGTACGCTGAAACGCTCGTCAAGGACGCGTCGCTGTGGCGTGACGCGGTGGGCGGCCGAAGCATCGAGACGGTCTTCTTCGGTGGCGGCACCCCCAGCCTCAACCCCGTCGAGGAGATGGCGAAGATCCTCGACGGCATGCGCGCCACGTTCCACATCGATCCCGATGCCGAGGTCGCGCTCGAAGCGAATCCCGGCAGCATCACGACGGAGTACCTGCGCGGGCTGCGTGACATCGGCTTCAATCGCCTCTCAATCGGCATCCAGTCCTTCGACGACGAGGAGCTGGTGATGCTGGACCGCGTCCACACGGGTCAGCAAGCGCGGCAAGCCTACGCGTCGGCTCGCGAGGCCGGCTTCGAGAACGTCAACCTCGACCTCATCTACGGACTCTCGGAGCAGCCCCTGGCAGCGTGGCAGCAGACCCTCGAAGAGGCGCTCGCGCTCGGCCCGGAGCACCTCTCGCTCTACGCCCTGACGGTTGAAGACGGCACCCCGCTCGCCCGCGACGTCGCCCGCGGCAGGGTGCCGGCGCCAGATCCCGATATGCAGGCCGAGCACTACGAGTGGACGCAGGACCGCCTCGGCCGCGCCGGCTTCGAGCACTACGAGATATCGAACTGGGCGCGGCCCGGCTATCGCTGCAAGCACAACCTGGTGTACTGGCAGAATCGCGAGTATCTGGGGCTGGGCGCGGGCGCGCACTCGTTCCTCAACGGCGTGCGCTTCTCCGCCGTGCTGCTTCCGAACCGCTACGCCGAACTCGTCGACGAGTCGGCCGCGGCGCTCGCGGACGGCAGCGGCACGATGCTGCATATCGTCGGCGCCGAGACGGTGACGCCGGAGCTGTCCATGGCCGACACGCTGATCCTCGGTCTGCGTCTGCTCGACGGTGTCGATGCCGGCGCCTTCGCCCGGCGCTACGGCCGCGGTGTCGATGATGTGTACGGCGACGTACTCGCGGAGTTCACCGGCTACGGTCTGCTGGAGCGCACGCCGACCCATCTGCGCCTGACGCCACGCGGCCGCCTCCTCAGCAACGAGCTGTTCCAGCGCTTGCTGCCGGAACCCGTGGCATAGCGCGTCAGTCGAACGCGCCGCTCTCCCGCGCGGCCGCGTACTCCTCCGCCGTCTCGATCCGCATCAGCACGACGCCGCTCTCGAACACCACGTCTTGAGTTCCGCCAGCGTGCCGCGCGAGGATCCCGTCGAGCCCGCCCGCCGCATCCGTCGCGTTGCGCAGCTCCGCGAGCAGGGCCCGATCGACGACGATCGGTGCGCCGGGCGTGCCCTCGAACGCCGGTCGCGTGATCGCGGCACCGGACCGCAGGTGTTCGTCGAGCAGGCGGCGGTAGACGCCCATCGGCCGCGGCTCGTCCACGCGCACGATGATCGCGGCCTCCGTGTCGCGGGGCACGGCCGTCGCGCCGACGCGCACGCCCGACGCGGCGTCGGCCTGCCAGCGCCCATCGACGATCGGCTCGACGTTGTCGCGTGCGACGAGCGGGATGATCCGCTCGGCCTCGTGACCCAGCACCACTTCGATCACATCGACGCCCGCCGCCTGCAACTGCGCGATGTGGTACTCGATCAGCGTCTCGTCGCCGTGCCACGGCAGCAGCGCCAGCGGCACGCCGTCGATCTCGGCGTCGCCGGTGGAGAGCAGGATCGCGGCGGTGACCATCAGTCCGCCAGCAGCAGCTCGCCGCGCAGCACGGTGACCGCGTGGCCGCCGACGTGCACCGAGAGCGCGTCCGGCACGCCCGTCACGCGCAGGTGCACGCGGCCCGGCTGCCCTATCTCGATGCCCTGCTCGGAGACGTAGCGGATCTCGCCGTCACGCGCCGGCATCAGGCCGTGCTTCGCGATGAACGCGGCGATGCAGCCGTTGCTGCTGCCGGTGACCGGATCTTCGAAGACACCGGCGTCGGGCGCGAACGCGCGGACGTGGATGCCGGCGTCCGTCGACTGCGCGCCGATGCAGAAGATCGTCAGCCCGTGCGGGATCTTCATCAGCGCCATCATGTCCGGCCGCACGCGCAGCATCGCTTCGAGCGATGCGACCTGCGCGATCAGCCAGTAGATGCCCGTCGAGACCCACTCGGCGCGCAAGATGTCGCGCGCATCAAGTCCGGCGCTCGCGGCGATGACGTCCATGCCGAACTCGCACGGCCGGAACTGCGGCGCCGCCTGGGTCATCGTGTACAGTGGCTGTTCGCCAACGCTGACCTCGACCGGGATGACGCCGGCGCCGGTCTCGATCCGCAGCGACTCGCCGGGCGCCAGCGACACGCGGCCTTCACCGATCAGCGTGTGCGATGCGGCGATCGTCGGGTGCCCCGCGAACGGCAGTTCCGTGCCGGGCGTGAAGATGCGGATGTGCGCATGGTTCTCCCGCGACCGCGGCAGCAGCAGGAACACCGTCTCCGAGAGGTGTTGGTTACGTGCGATGCGCTGCATCGTCTCGCCGGAGAGACCTTCGCCGTCGACGACGGCGGCTGGATTACCTTCGAGGGGCGTTGTCGTGAAGGCGTCGACGTGGCGGATCGTGCGCGCGATGGTCACGCCGCCCGGAACAGCCGGCGCATGCGGCCGAACGCCCCGAACAGCAGTGTCCATACCAGCGCGTTCATGACGACGTTGAGCGGGTACATCATCCACATCCGCTCGGCCCGGCCTTCTTCGATGGCGTTCCCGGCCATCGTCCGCGTGATCGCGAATTGCACGATGGCCACCACGGCGAGCGTGCGGAGGAACGTCGTTCGCATGCCTTAGAGCACCTTCTTGTAGACGCGTGTACGCGAGGTCGGCTTCCATGGCGGGTATACCGTGCGCTCGACCTCCCAGCCTTCGCGGTCGAAGAGGGCGTGCGCCTTCACGTTGTTCTCCGCGGTGTGCAGCCAGAGGTACTTCTTGCCGAGGCGTTTCGCTTCCGCCTGCGCCGCCTCGAGCAGCAGCCTGCCGACGCCGTTGCTGCGCAGCCGCGCCGTCACCTCAATGTGCTCCAGGTACGCGTTATCGCCCTGCTGGAACGCCCTCGTGTCATCGTCCGGCGGCGACCAGTCCTGGTCGTCGCGGAAGTTCGTGTGGACGACCGCCCACCCAACGGCGGTACCGCCCTCGTCCGCGACGAAAATGAACGCGTCGCCGTCCTTACAGGCGCCTTCGCTATGTTCGAGGCGCAGACGGTCGCGGCCCACAAGCATGGAAATCAGCGGCGCTTTGTCGCGCGCGAAGTCGATCGGCCGGACGGTGATCGTCGATTTCATACGCGCCGCGCCAGATTCGTGATGGAGCGGGAGGGTGCGGGTGTGGCGATTCGCTGCACGCGGGCATCCTTGTCGTCGTGCGACCATGCGGCCGGGTCAGGGTGCCCCAATTCTAACACGAGCGGGCCGTTTCGCGGGGTGGTCAGCTCAGCCGCTGCATCTTGCCGCTGAGTGCGCCGGTCAAGCTGCCCTCGGCGCCAGCCTGCATACGCGACGAAATCGAGATGCGCACGCCCTGGTACGGGCCGCTGCCATCGCACAGGCTGAACGCCAGTGCCATGACCGCCGTGAAGCGGTGCAGGTCGAAGATCACATTGCGCTTCGCGATCCGGTCCGCCAGCCGCGTGCCGATCGCGACGCCGAGCGCGAC
>JBBTPG010000118.1:11691-15367 GCA_038066315.1 Chloroflexota bacterium
TGCGCTTCGCGATCCGGTCCGCCAGCCGCGTGCCGATCGCGACGCCGAGCGCGACGGATACGAAGAGCAGCAAGTACGCCGTGAACCCTGCTGCCCGCGAGAGGTACCAGAACTCCTGGGTCATGCGTAGTACTCCGGCATACCGCGTGTCGCAAGGACGTCGCCGCCCGCCGTAACGGCGATGCACTCGGCGCCATCAAAGCGCTCGATCGCCCGCAGCCCTTCTCCCCCACCCAACAGGAACGCTGTCTTCGCCAGCACGTCCGCCTGCGTGGCCGTAGGCGCCACAACCGTCACCGTGATGAGGTCGCTCGCTGCGCTGCGCCCCTCGCGCGGGTCGATGAGGTGGTGGTAGCGCGTGTCGCCCACCGTCCACCGCCGCTTGATCGAACCGGAGGTTGCGACGCCGCAGTCGTTGATGTTCAACACCGCGATGTCCTGGTCCAGCGCGAACGGGTCCTGCACGCCGACGTACCAGCCGTCGCCATCGGGTCCATCGCCTGCGGCGTAGAGGTCGCCCGACGCATTTACCATCGCGTTCGCACGTGGCCCCAGGGCTGCGATCGCGCGGTCCACGGTGTAGCCTTTGCCGATGCCGCCAAGATCTATCCGCATGCCGGCTGGCATCGTGATGATGTTGCGGTCGACGTCGAGCTCGATCGCTCGCCACCGTCCCCGCTCCGTCCGCGGGCGATCTGTCGTGGCGACAGGGCCGCCGCAAGCGATGTGTTCGAACGGACGGTCGTAACCGCTGGCTTCCAGCACATCGATCACCGTCGGGTCGAACACACCGTCAGTGACACACGCCCACCCCAGCGCTTCGCTCGCTGCCTCGAAGAGCAGCGCCGATGCCTCGAAGGGCGCCGGTGCCGCCCTGTTGAGCGCGCAGAGTTCGCTTTCGTGCAGGAAGCGGCTCATCGTCCGCTCGTGGTCTGCGAACAGCGCTTCCAGCCGGTTCACGTCGCCGGCCGATCCGCCGACGAGTTGGAGCTCGATGGTGCCGCCCATCGCGGGGAACGTCGTCCCGATCGTCTCAGGAGACATGGGTTCTCGTGTGCTTCCTCGTCGTCGCTTGCTGCACCGGGACAGCGCTCTTGCGCGCGCTGGTCGCCGGGCCGGCGACGCTGGTCGGCGCGGCGGCCGTCGTCGTCGCGCCAGCCGATGTTGGCGGCGGGTTCTGATGCACAAGCGCCCACACCCCGCCAAGCGCCGTCAGGCTCGCGACGAGCGCTGCGATCTTCGTCCCGAAGTTCCTCTTGAGCCTCATCCTCCGCCTCCTGGAACATCATCGCACGCCATGGCCCCGGAACATGTTTCGAAAGGGATAACGGCCGCCGGAGATCGGAAGTTCCCCATCACGGCGCTATGATTGGGAATCCGAGCGTCGTGCTGGATCGCCGTGGGTTGACGAGTTCGCGTCGTCCTTGTCTCGGGGAGTCGACGGGCGTCTCGCAGAGGCTGCACATCACGCACTAGACATCGCCATCGAATCCCCGCAGCGGCGAGTCGGGCACGCCCTTCCCCTGGAGCAGCACCTTGATTCGCCCCAGCCGCGCCGGATCGATCAGATCCATCACGACCTTCCGCCGCGCGAAGTACTCCTCCATCTCGCCCGGCCGCTCCTGCGCCACGCTTGCGATGCCGTTGCCGATGCCCAGGCGCACCAGGAACGACGACTGGTCCGTCATGGCGATCGTCGAGAGCCCCGCCGCCTCGCCCGCGCGCCGCAGCGTCGTGAAGTCGACGCTTGCCGTCATGTCTTGCTTGCCGATGCGCTGGTACGGATCGCTGCTCGCCGACTGGCGGTAGAAGCACAGCAGCGTCCCGTCGCGCCGCCACGGTGCGTACAGGTCCGCCGCCTCGTACCCGTAATCAAGCGTCAGCACGCAGCCGCGATCGATCGACGTGGCGACGTCCGAGACCCATTGCGCCGCATCGAGATTGACCTCCGCGTAGCACCCCTCGCCCGGCAACAGCCCGAGATCGTCGAAGTACCGCGCGATCGCCGCATCTGAAAGCGACCGCGGCTCGTCGACGAATCTCCCCACGGCGTCGACCGCGACGTACACCTCGCTCAGTTCGTCGCCCGTCCGCACGACGCGATGCACCGGGAACGCGTCGATCAGCTCGTTGGAGAGGACGCAACCAGTGACGCGGGAGGGCGGGGCATCGAGCCATGCCACCTCGTCCGGAGGCACGTCACACGCGAGCGTGCGGCGCTGCACGTCACGCAGCGACGGGCTGATCTCGACGATGCGATAGCGCAGCGCAGCCGCGAACTCAGGCTCGTGTGCGTGCGCCCAGCGCAGCAGGTCGCGCGCGAGCAGGCCGGAGCCGGCGCCGTATTCGACGACATCGAAGCGTTCTGGACGCGACATAACGTTCCATAGCTGGCAGATCTGCTTGGCGACGAGCGCGCCGAACACCGGATGCACCTCCGGGCTCGTCACGTAATCGCCGCCGCGGCTCATCGATCCGGCCGACGTCGTGTAGTAGCCGTACATCGCGTGGTACAGCGCAGCTTGCATGAACTCGCGGAACGTCATCGGCCCGTCCGCCGCGATCCGCGCGCGCAACTCCTCCACTAGGGGAGTGCTCTCGGTGATGGATTCGAAGTCGCCAGTCATCCGTGCCACGGCATCATTGTAAGGCGTGGCGGCAGCAGCGCCGTCGGCTCCGTCGCCCCTCCTCCATCCTCCCTCCGTTTGCGCGAACGCCATCGGTGCGCCACCATCTCCCGGTCGCGAAGAAGCAGGATCGAAACGGAGCACCCATGCCCCTGGTCGAACTCAACGGGATCCACATCAACTATGAGGAGCACGGCTCGCACTACGGCACGCCGATCCTGCTCACGCACGCCTACGCCGCGACGCTGCAGATGTGGAAGCCGCAGTTCGACGCTTGGCGCGAGTATCGCGTCATCGGCTGGGACATGCGCGGCCACGGCGGCACCGATAGCCCGCCGGACCAGGACGATTACACCGAGAAGCTCACGGTAGGGGACATGGCCGCGCTGCTCCGGCACCTCGGCATCAAAGAGGCGGTGATTGGCGGCCTCTCACTCGGCGGCTACATCTCGCTCGAGTTCCAGCTTGCGCACCCCGAGATGGTGCGGGCGCTGATCCTCTGCAACACAGGCCCGGGCTACCGCAAGGACGAAGCGCGCGCCGGCTGGAACGACTTCTCCATCGGTTACGCCAGGCGATTCGAAGAGCGCGGTCTCGACGGCCTCGGCAAAGGCATCGAGATCGACGCCACGAAGCAGTATCAGCGTTCGGCGCAGGGCCTCGCGTTCGCCGGCCGCGGCATCCTTACGCAGCGCGATGCGAAGGTCATGGAGCATCTTGAAGAGATCGACGTGCCGACGTTGCTCGTCTGGGGCGCCGACGATCAGCGTTACCAGGGCGGCATCGAGTATATGGCGTCGAAGATCCCCAATGCTCGCAAGGTCGTCATCGAAGGCGCCGGCCACGCCGTCAACCTCTACCAACCCGATGCGTTCAACGCCGCCGTTCTCGGCTTCCTGCGCGACAACAGCATCTAGAGGCGCGCGCCCACAACAGACGGCGGAGCGCATGGCAACCTCCGTCGGAGTGGCCCGCGAACCCCTTCGTGGTCTTCGTGCTCTTAGTGGATCGCTCCCCGCGGGTACAATTCGCGATGCGCGATCGATTCA
>JBBTPG010000119.1:0-1209 GCA_038066315.1 Chloroflexota bacterium
TCAAGGCTGTGTTCGACGCGATCCGGAGGTTGATGGCACCCGCGGCGCCGCCGCGCCGGCGGATCGGGCTGCGCCGAGACGAGTGACCGGTTACCGCCCAATTCCAACGCTCTGACCATAGAGCCCGGCCATCGTCTTGCAATCGCCGCATAGGGCGGAGCCGGTCGAGCGGGCGAGCCCGTTATACTACCTGCGCATCGCGACGAGGCGGGCGAAGCGGAGCTGTCTCCTTCGGCGACCGGAGAAGCTCCGCGGTTACGGTGGATAGGCGCGGCGGCGGGTGCCGGAGACTTGAGCTGATGCGAGTGATCAAAGCCACGGAGCTGGGATTCTGCATGGGGGTGCGGCGCGCCGTCGAGATGATGGAGGGCGCCGCCGAGGAACTGGGGCCGATCACGAGCCTGGGGTCCACGGTGCACAATCCGCAGGTGGTCGACAAGCTGCGGAGCAGGGGCGTCGAGGTGATCGCGACCCTGGAGGCGATCGACGCGCGGCCGGTGGCGATCACGGCGCACGGCGTCGGGCCGCAGGTGTTGCGGGAACTGGAGGCGCGCGGGGCGTCGATCGTCGATACGACGTGCCCGATCGTGACCCGGGCGCAGCAGTGGGCGAAGAAGCTGACGGACGAGGGGTTCGGGGTCATCGTGTTCGGCGACCCGGAGCACAAGGAGGTGCGCGGCATCCTCGGCTGGGCGAACGGCAAGGTGATCACGATGAAGACGGAGGCGGAACTGGACGCGCCGCTGCCCGACTGGATGCCGTCGCGCGTGGGCGTGCTCTCGCAGACGACGGAGACGGAGGGGCACTTCGCGCTCTTCGTGCAGAAGCTGCTGACGGCGCACATGGATCGGATCAGCGAGCTGCGCGTGATCAACACGCTGTGCAACGCCACGACGAGCCAGCAGGCGGCGACGGCCGAACTGGCGGAGGACGTCGACCTGATGGTCGTGGTCGGCGGCCGGGAGAGCGCTAACACGCGCCACCTGGCAGAGGTCTCGCGAGAGCGTGGCGTCGAGACGTATCACGTCGAGTCGGCTGCGGAGATCGAGGCGGCGTGGCTGCCGGGGCGCGAGAAGGTGGGCGTGGCGGCGGGGGCATCGACGCCGGATGCGGTGATCGATGAGGTCGTGGCGCGGCTGTACTCGTTGGCACCTGAATGCTGATGGATGGCGACGATCGCGAAGCGCGACTCCGCCACGGCGAGGAGCT
>JBBTPG010000120.1:0-1981 GCA_038066315.1 Chloroflexota bacterium
CTACCCCATCAGGTGCCCCATCTTCGTGCGCTTCGTCTCCAGGTAGCGGAGGTTGTGCTCGTTCGGCGTGGCGTGCACGGGCACGCGCTCGACGACGTGCAGACCGTAACCCTCGAGCCCCGCGCGCTTCTCCGGGTTGTTCGTCAGCAGCCGCAGCTTCGAGAGGCCGAGGTCGACGAGGATCTGCATGCCGATGCCGTAGTCGCGGCGGTCGGCGGGGAAGCCGAGCGCCTCGTTCGCCTCGACGGTATCCATGCCGCCGTCCTGGAGCTTGTACGCCTTGATCTTGTTGTGCAGACCGATACCGCGCCCCTCCTGCCGCATGTAGACGATGACGCCCTTGCCGGCCTCCGAGATCATCTTCATCGCCATCTGCAGCTGCTCGCCGCAGTCGCAGCGCTGCGAGCCGAAGACATCGCCCGTCACGCACTGGCTGTGGACGCGCACCAGCGTCGGCTCATCGCTCGCGACGTCGCCGAACACGAGCGCGATGTGCTCGTCCGGGTCGGTGATCGCCCGGTACGCCACGCACTCCCACTCGCCGTATTCCGTCGGGAGCTTCGTCTCGGCGACGCGCCGGACGAGCTTCTCCTTGTGCATGCGGTATTCGATGAGCTGTGTGACGCTGATGATCTGCAGGTTATGCCGCTTCGCGAAGCGCTTGAGCTGCGGCAGCCGCGACATGGTGCCGTCCTGGTTCATGATCTCGCACAGGACGCCCGCAGGGTAGAGCCCCGCCATCTTACAGAGGTCGACGGTCGCTTCCGTCTGCCCGGCGCGCACCAGCACGCCGCCATCGCGCGCGCGCAGCGGAAAGACGTGACCCGGCATCACCAGGTCGTTCGGGCGCGTCGTCGGATCGATCAGCACCTGCGTCGTGCGCGCGCGGTCCGCGGCCGAGATGCCCGTGGTGACACCGGCGCGCGCCTCGACCGACACCGAGAACGGCGTGCCGAACTGCGAGTCGTTGTGGTTCACCATCATCGGGATGTGGAGCTGCTCGAGGCGGTCGTGCGTCATCGGCACGCAGATCAGGCCGCGGCCGTAGCGCGCCATGAAGTTGATCGCCTCAGGCGTCGCGAACTGCGCGGCGATCGTCAGGTCGCCCTCGTTCTCGCGGTCCTCGTCATCGATGATGATGACGAAGCGCCCGTTGCGGAACTCGTCGATCGCCTCTTCGACGGTGGCGAGCCCCTTCGCGCGGCGGACTTCTTTCTCGGATATCTGCGGCAGTTCCGGTTGCATATGGGCCCCTCACCCCCTGCCCTCTCCCACAGGGGGAGAGGGGGATCGCGTCAAACGCCAGCGTTGGCGGCGGCGCCGCTGCGCCGGTCTTCGAGCATCGCTTCGACGTAGCGCGCGAAGAGGTCGCTCTCAAGGTTCACTCGGTCGCCCGGCTGCTTCGTGTGCAGGTTCGTGTGCTCCTGCGTGTACTGCACCAGCGACACGGAGAACGAGTGGCCGTCCTTCGCCATCACCGTCAGGCTGATGCCGTCGATGGCGACGGGTCCCTTCATCACGATGTAGCGCAGGATCGCGGGCGACGCGTTGACGCGCAGGATGATCGCGTCGGCCTCGGGCGTGAACGAATCGATGGTGCCGGTCTCCTCGACGACGCCGCGCACGAGGTGGCCGCTGATGCGCCCGGAGAGCTGCAGCGAGCGCTCGAGGTTCACGAGGTCGCCGGGCTTGAGGTCGCCGAGGTTGCTGCGGCGGTACGTCTCCGGCATAACGTTGGCGATGAAGCCCTCTTCATCGAAATACTTCGCCGTCAGGTCGACGCCGTTCACCGAGATGCTGTCGCCCAGGTTCGTGCCCCAGAGCACGGTCTTCGCCTTGATCGCGATCTCGCCTTCAACGTTGCTGCGGACGGTGCCGAGCTCTTCGACGATACCGGTGAACATGTACCCTCCGGGTCGGTCAATGGCGGGAGTTAGTGTCACTCTAACGCTAAGTCTCTAAACGGTCAATCATTCGCGCC
>JBBTPG010000120.1:2081-5759 GCA_038066315.1 Chloroflexota bacterium
GCGGGAGTTAGTGTCACTCTAACGCTAAGTCTCTAAACGGTCAATCATTCGCGCCTACACTGACGAAATCGCAGATACACGTCTACTACTTACGATTTCCGTCACTATCGAACGCAGCTGTTCCTTCGCCACGAAGGTGACAGCGTGGGGCTTCATTGTATCGCCCGGCGCGGCGGATGGGCTCTCGCTTGTTGACACGCGCGAGCGCCTGCGCATCGCTGCGCCACCGCCATCGCTGCGCCCGTCATATATACCCGACGAACGCCACATCGTCCCCCAGCCGGAGCACCTCGACATCGCGCAGCGTCACCGCGTCGGTCATGCGCGCGGCGCCCGTGCCGGCGACGGCGGGGTACGCGCTGCCGCCGACGATCTTCGGCGCGATGATCGCGTGCACCTTGTCGACGAGCTTCGCCTCGAACAGGCTGCCGTGCAAGACGCCGCCGCCCTCGACGAGCAGCGAGAGCACGCCGCGCCCGCCAAGCTCGCGCAGCAGCGACAGCATATCGACGTGGCCATTCGCGTCCGTCGCCAGCACGCAGACCTCCGCGCCGGCGGCGGCGATCTCATCGCGCCACGCGGACGGCGACGCGTCCGTCGTGGCGATCAGCGTCTTCCCACCCGGTCCGAGCACCTTCGCGCCGAGCGGCGTGCGCCCGCGCGAGTCCGCGACGATGCGCAACGGCTGCAGCTCGGCCGCGGCGCCGCCGGGCCGCGCCGTGAGCCGCGGGTCGTCGAGCAGCACGTTGTTGACGCCGCACATGATCGCGTCGACGCGGGTGCGGAAGCCGTGCGCCCAGGCGCGCGCCTCCTCGCCCGCGACCCAGCGCGAGTCGCCGCTCGACGCCGCGATCTTGCCATCGAGCGTTGCCGCGAACTTCGCGATGACGAACGGCAGCCCGATCGCGCGATGCTTCAGGTACGCCTCGAGCAGTTTCGCCGACGCCGCCTCGCCATCGCCGGCCGTGACGTCGATACCGGCAGCGCGCAGCTTCTCGGCGCCGCGCCCCGCGACGTTCGGGTCCGGGTCGATGAGCGCCACCTGTACGGCCGTGACGCCCGCCTCGATCAGCGCGTCGGCGCAGGGCGGCGTGCGGCCGATGTGCGAGCACGGCTCGAGCGTCACATACGCCGTCGCACCGCGCGCGGCGTCACCCGCCTGACGCAGCGCCATCACCTCCGCGTGCGCGCCGCCCACCGGCTGCGTCGCGCCTTCCCCGACGATCCGCCCGTCGCGCACGATCACGCAGCCCACGTTAGGGTTCGGGCTCGTCGAGCCAAGCACGAATTCGCCGAGCTCGAGTGCGCGCTGCATGTACAGAGACGTCATGGGATAAGGATATCGGGCCGCCGGGCGTGAGGATCATCCGCAGGGGCGGCCCCATATGGCCGCCCGCCCGCACCACGAGCTACGATCATCGGCCGTTGCCCCTCGGACGTACGAGGCTCCGGTAGAGGGCTTCCATCTTCGCCATCTGCGTCTCGTTCAGCCCCCGCTCCTCGACGATCGCGCGGTTGCGCGCGACGGCAGCGCGGCGCAGCCCGTCGTCCGCCAGCGCCTGCTTGATGCGGTCCGCGAGAACATCCGGGCGGTGCAGCGGCACGCGGAAGCCGTTGACGCCGTCTTCGATCAGTTCGCGCTGCGTCGGCAGGTCGGAGACGATCGGGAAGCAGCCCGCCGCCATCGCCTGCAGCAGCGCCACCGACGTCCCGTCGGACGACGGCACGGAGACGAACACGTCGGCCTCCGTCATCGCGTCGCGGAACGCCTCGCGCTCGACGAAGCCGAGGAATTCGATGCGGCCGGCGCTGGCCGCGGCGCGCCGCGACAGCTCCGCCGTCCGCGAGCCGCCGTGCGCGACGGCGAGGCGGACGCCCGGCCGCGCTCGCACCACCTGCTCGTAGGCATCGACGATCTCACCGATGTTGTACAGCGGCTCGTGCGCGCGCGTGCTCAGCACGACGGGCGCGCGTGCCGGATCGGCCGGACGCACGTTCACCGACGCGCCGGCGTGATCGAGGAAGTAGCGGTCAGCGCCCAGCGTCACTACCTCCACCTTGGAACGCGGCGCACCGAGCGCGACGATGCGCTCCGCCATGTAGGCGTTGTTCGACGTCACGAGGTCGGCGCGGCGCAGCGTCCACTTCGCGATGAGCTTCGAGACGACGTCGCGCCCCGGCTCGACGAGCACGTCCGACCCCCACGCTGTCACGACGTAGGGGTGGTAGCCCGCGAGCGCGCCGTAGAATCCGTGCTCGACCACGAAGTGCGCGTGAAAGACATCAGGCCGGATCTCGCGCAACACGCGTCGCAATCCGGCGAACCGGTAGCGCACGCCGTGCACGAGCCGCAGGAGGCCGCCCAGGACGGTTGTCGGTCGTCGGTCGTCGGTCGTCGGCCGTCGGGATGTCGCCAGACGCCGGTCGCCGGTCGTCGGTGGCCGCAGCACGTGCAGCGTCACACCTTCGAGCGGCGCGGCTGGCGGGTAGTACGAGATCGCGTGGACGTCGTGGCCGCGCTCGACGAACCAGCGGAGCCACGAGCGCGTGTGGACGCCGTCGAAGTCGCCGAGGACGGCGATGCGCAGGCGCTGCTCGGGGGCGACCGGCTCGACGTCCATGCTCAACCGCCGCGACCGGGCGGCGTCGCCGCGTTCGTCGGCACGGCGCCAGCGGCCGGCCGCCGCATCAGGCGGGCGAGCGCGCCGCGCAGGGCGTCGGCGTACAGGCGCGCGTCGGACGGGCGCGGCAGCACGGCTTCGAGCACGGGCTCGCCGGAGATGCGGCGGTACGCGTACAGCGCGGCGGCGAAGTGGGCGATGTAGGCGAGCGACGACGCGGCGGCGGCGCCGTTGACGCCGAACCGCGGCACCAGCGCGAACAGCGCGGGCACCGTCACCACGAGCGAGACGAGCGTGATCGTCGTATTCACGAGCGGCCGGCCGCGGCTGAAGATGTAGCTGGTCAGCACCTTCGATCCCGTGAGCGCGACGGTGCCCGGCAGCAGCAGCCAGAGCACGCGGACGGAATCGTCGTACTCGTGGCGGAAGAGCGCCGGCACCAGCACCGGCGCGGCGATCGCCAGCGCCGCCGCGCCGCACGCCGCGACGAGGATGGTGTTGCGCGCCGCGACGGGCGCCATCCAGCGCGCCTCGTCGTCGTCCGCGGACGTCAGGCGCGGCAGCAGCACGATAGCGACAGCGTTCGCGATCAGCCACACCGCCTCGGTCATCGAGACGCCGACGGCGTAGATGCCGACGCCGGCGAGGCCGACGAAGCCGCGCACCATGTACTGATCGAGGCGGTAGTTCATGAGCTGCAGCACGTTGCCCGCCTCGCCCTGCACGCCGAAACGCGCAAGCTTGCGCAGCACCGCCCAGCGCGGCCGCACGATCTGCGCGATGTCGACATTCGCCAGTCCGACGCACGCCAGCGACACGGCGGCGGCAGCGCCGTTCGACGCGACCCAGAACGCCACCATGCGCGACGGCGAAGGATCGCCGAACGCGTAGTCGGCCGCGACGAGCGCGAGCATGAAGAGCGGCTGTACGATCGTCGCGACGCCCATCTCGACGAAACGGCTCAGCGCCTGCAGCAGCACGCGCAGCGCCAACGCATAGATCAGCATCGGCACGGCGGCGATCAGCAACCACGGCGATATGTGCTCACCCAGCACGC
>JBBTPG010000120.1:5859-8027 GCA_038066315.1 Chloroflexota bacterium
CGGCCGCGAGGGCGGCCACGGCCTCGACCTCCGCCGCCATGCGCTGATCCCACGTCCAGAAGTGCTCGCCCGCGTACGCCGCCGCGCCCGACGCGAGCCGCGCCCGCTGCGGCGCGTCGCCCGCCAGCGTCACGAGCAGGTCGGCGAGCCGATCTTCGAGCGGCTTCACGAAGCCGGAGCGGTTCGAGCTGTCGACGAGCCGGCCCGTCCTGTTGTCGATGATCAGGTCGCGCGTGTCGCCCGCGTCGACGGCGACGATGCACGTGCCACACGCCATCGCCTCGAGCAGCGGGTTGCCGACGTTCGACAGGTCGGCGATCGCGAGGAAGACGTCGGCGGCGTGCATGTAGCGCATCACGTCGCGCTGCGGCACCGCGCCGACGAAACGCACCGCCGCATCGACGCGCAGCTCGCGCGCCAGCGCCTCGAGCCGCGTCCGCTCCTCGCCGTCGCCGACGACCACGAGCAGCGCATCCGCCAGCCACGACCGCACCCTGGGCAGCGCCCGGACCGCGCGGTCGACGCGCTTCCACGTCGCCAGCCGCGACGCCGTCAGCATCACGAACGCGCCGTCGGGGATCGACAGCTCGCTCCGCGCGGCCGCGCGGGCATCGGCCGCGGGCGGGCGCAGGCGGTCGAGATCGAGGCCGTTGCGCCAGAACTTCACGCGCCCTTTCGACGCGGGGTTGAGGCGCGCGAGCACCTCGTCGCCCTGCGTGCCGTCGTCGGTCATGATGTGCAGCTCAGCGGGCGTCTTCAGCGCCAGCGCCTCCTCGTAGCGGCGGTAGTAGAGCATGCGGTCGCCCAGCGCCGGGTGCATCACGGTGCCCTGGTAGCGGGTGACGAGAGGCAGCCGGACGCCGCGGCGCCGCAGCAGCCGCGCCGCCAGCACGGCGTGCACCTCATACGCGTACAGCACGTCGTATGGCTGCGACGCGCGCCGAATCAGCCGCTCGGCCTCCCTGGCGGCGAGCCACGGGAACGCGGCCGCGAAGCGCAGCTTCTGGTCGACCTTCGTGAGCGCGTCGGGGAACCACGGCAGCGGCAGGTCGCGCAGGCTCGGCATGTGGAACGTGTGGAACGAGACGTTCGGGATCCGCGGCCGGGACTCGGGCGATTCGCCGCGCGCGCCGCGTCCGCGATAGAAGTGGTTCGCGCCGATGTCCGGCAGCACCGCGTCGACCTGATGCCCCGCCTCGCCGTACGCGCGTAACGTGCGCTCGAGCGTTGGCGCGCCCTTGCCCTGGTCCAGCGACCACACGTCGAGCGCGCAGATCAGCAGGATGCGCATGGTGCGGCTCCGTCGGTCGTGAACATCGTCATGGCCGGGGCCGCGGCGCTCATCGCGTCGGCGAACCGGTGCGGCGCTCCGCCTCGCGCCGAAGCGCGGACGGCGCGCTGTCGAGCGAACCCGTCGCCGGCGCGCGACGGCGTATCGCGTAGTCCAGCAGCAGCGCGCCGATGACGCCGGCCAGCAAGCCGATCGCGACGGCGGCGCCGAGGCGACCAGCCGTCGAGCCGACGCCCGCGCTCTGCGTGTGCGGCGGGACGACGGTGAACGCCTGCGCCTTCATCGTCGTGGCGACGACCTCGTACGACTGAGCGAGCCTCGACGCCGTCTCGTAGTTCTCTTCCGCCGCCTTGAGCTGCTGCTGCGCGACGGGATCGTCCGGGCTCGCTTTCGCCGCCACAGCGGCCTGCTGGAGCTGCGCGCTCGCCTGATCGAGCTGGCGCGAATACGGCTGCACGAGCACGCGCTCGATCGCGGGCGTCTGCTGCGCCGCCGCATCGGCGAATGCGCTCTGCCACGCTCGGGCGACCGCCAGCGCGTTCGCGCCCGTCACCTTGAAATCGATCTCGGGCTTGTTGAAGCGCGCCTCGGCGGTCAGCCGCGGCTTGAGCTGGCCGACCGCGACGCCGCTCCGCTGCGCGACGTCCTGGACGACGGCATCGCCCGTCGCGAGGCGGGCGTAGTCAAACGGTCCGGGCACGACGGCGGGACCGAACAGCGGCGGCAGCGCGTCGACGACGACGTTCACGCGAAAGCGCGCCTCGCCCGAGCCGCTGCTGACGACGCCGATGATGAGCGCGGCCGCGACGGCGACGGCGAGCGAAGCGAGAGGGAGCCAGAAGTAGCGCCGCAGCGCGGCGAGATCAGGTGCGAGCCC
>JBBTPG010000121.1:0-1622 GCA_038066315.1 Chloroflexota bacterium
ACCCGTTCCCCGGCTTCCCGTACAGCTTCCGCAGCTCCGTCTTCAGCACCTTGCCCATCGGGTTGCGCGGCAGCTCGTCGACGAAGGTGAAATACGCGGGCGCCTTGTAGCTGGCCAGGCGCTCTTTCGTGTACTTCACCAGCTCCTGCGGGTCCGGCTTCTGGCCCGCCTTCGGGACGATGATCGCCTTGATCACTTCGCCCCACTCCACGTCCGGCACGCCGATGACGGCCGCCTCTTCGATCTGCGGATGCTCGTCGAGCGTCGCCTCGATCTCGCCCGGCGAGATATTCTCACCGCCGCGGATGATCAGGTCCTTCTTGCGGCCGGTGATGAACAGGTATCCCTCGTCGTCCAGATAGCCGACGTCGCCGGTGTGCAGCCAGCCGTCATGGATCGCCGCCGCCGTCGCCTCGGCCTGCTTGTGGTACTCCGACATGATGCGCGGGCCCATGACGCAGATCTCGCCCTCGCTTCCCGCCTCCAGGATCTCGTTTCTCTCGTCCATGATGGCGATCACCACGTCGTCCATGCCGCGTCCGACCGAGCGCAGGCGATGCAGCTTCTTCTCGCGCTCGGGCCCCGGCTCCTTCGGAATGTGGTGGTCATCCGGGCCCAGGAAGGTCATGGTCGAGGTGCTCTCGGTCTGGCCGTAGGCGTTCATCAGGCCGCAGTCGAAGACATCGACCGCCTTGCTCACGACCTCGTACGGCATGGGCGCGGCGCCGTACGTGATGAGCTTCAGCGACGACAGGTCGTACTTGTGGAAGTCGGCGTGCTCCATGATGCGCTTGAGCATCGTCGGCACGACGAAGCTGTGGGTGACGCGCTCGCTCTGCACCGCCTTCAGCCAGGCCTCCGGGTCGAACTGCGGCAGGATCACCAGCGTGCGGCCGCCCCAGACCGACGACATGATCGGCGTCACGCCGGCGACGTGGAAGATCGGCACCGAGAGCAGCGTCACCTCGGCATCCTCGCCCGGGTCGGCCGGGCTCATCGTATTGGTGACGTACACCGACAGGTTCAGATACGAGAGCGCCACGCCCTTCGGCTGCGACGTCGTGCCCGAGGTGTAAATGAGCACCGTCGGCCTGCTCTCGTCCACGTCGACGAACGGCTCGTCGGCGCTGGCCGTTGCGAGGATCTCCTGGAAGTGACCCATGCCGTCGACCGGCTTGTCGTAGCAGGCGAAGTGGCGGACGTCCGTGAGCGTCGGCCGCAGCGTCGCGACCAGGTCGAGGTAGCGCTCGCCGACGAAGAGCACGTGCACATCCGACGTGTTGATCATGTACGTCAGCTCTTCGTGCTTGGCGCGATAGTTCAGCGGCACGAACGTGGCGCCGATCTTGGCCGCGGCGTAGTACGTCTCGATGTACTCGATGCCGTTCGTGGACATGGCGCCGACGGGCTTGTCCGGCCCGGCGCCCACGCTCTGCAGCCAGTTCGCCAGGCGGTTCACGCGGTCCGCCATCTCCATGAACGTGACGCGCTTCTCGCCCGACACGAGAGCGGTGCGGTCCGGCACGACCATCGACGTGATCTGCAGGAATTCGGCTGTATTCATCGTGCCACCTCAGGCGAGTCTGATCGCGGGGATTCGGCCGACAATCTAGCCGATCGCG